>JBBIVC010000015.1:0-251 GCA_037439905.1 Thermoflexus sp. | reverse complement strand
CGCCCGCAGCCTCGCCGGGCGGTTTGGACTGCTCGTGCGCGTGGAATCGCAACGCCGCGATACCTGGCTCTCGAAGCTGATTCACGGCCGCCAGGCCCGCGCTGCTGGCATGGGCACCTGGGTCGAGGGCCTGGCGTCCCTTCACCGGATCGCCATCGCCGACCCCCGCATGAGCGACCTCGAACCGAAAATCGCTGAGCGCATCGCCTGTGGAGCCGGCATGCTGGCAGCCCGCCAGTACTCCCCCGCCG
>JBBIVC010000014.1:1254-18281 GCA_037439905.1 Thermoflexus sp. | reverse complement strand
CGTTGCGCCTCGTTCCACCATGCTTTCCGGGAGGCGGATCTGGTGAAAGCCGGGTACGAGGACCGATGGGAGGTAATCGATCAGGTCGCCGCATTGGGAGACTGACGAGACTTAGTGGGTCTCGTGGACAGTCGGAGGCGGTGGCACGGCACGCAGAGCGTCCGTAGATTCTCGTGTTCGTTGGAGCCGCCGGCCGCGAGCGGAACTATGTGGTCGACCTCGAACCCAACGCCGGTAGCGCCGCATGCCAGGCAACGGTGTCCATCTCGCTCCAGGACCGCCGTGCGCGTCCGCTGCCAGTTCCACCCGTTGCCGCCGCGGGCGGCGTTGTTCCGCTGGTCGCGTGGTCGTCGGCGGAGCCTTGAACACCGGGGACGCCGCGACTTTGGGCTAAGTGCGCCACGGTCTAGGCATCGGCGCATTCATCCGGCTCGGCGTTGGCGCCGCTCGCGGAACGGGCGAATCCGGCGCCGGATCGCGGCCGGGTCAGACGCGTCGCCGAAGAACACGTTGCTGAAGCGGCGGCTGGCGCCGCAGCGCAAGCACTCGCCATCGGCAATCGGGCCGTCTGGCTCGGTGAGCCGCCAGTGGTGCACGCAGGCGTTCACAGCTGGACCTCGGTAATCGTGATGGCCGTCTGATGCGGTTGTTCGCTGACCTTTCGGGCGACCAGCTCAACCAGCTGGCGATCGTCTTCGAAGGCGATGCCATTGAGCGCGTCGAGGCATCTCTTCGCGAGGTTGTCGATGTCCTGGTTGGACTGGACGCCGCCGAAGAAGAGCTCGACCCGGACGGGGAACATCAGCTTCGGACGGCCGTAGCGCTCGATGAACCGCCAGGCAAGCAGCTCTTCCCAGCTGCGCGTCTCTGCCGGCGTGTATGCGCAGCCGCGGCCGAAGCGCGGCCGCTGCTTGGTATGCACGGCGATCGGGAGAGCGAGTTCGAGCGAGATCATCGTTCGTCCGAGCGCGGATCGGCAACGCTGAAGCCACGCAGCGGCCCGGCGAAGATGCGACGCCAGAGCTCGTCCCAGGCGGGGTTGGGCGGGCCTTCCTTCCACTCGGTCCTCAGGGTGAACGGTGGTCGGTTTCGCTTCGACATGGCGCACCCTGTCGGCTTAGTAGCTCGATGATTGGGTGCCGAACAAGTGACATCAAGTGGTTTGGGCTAAATGGTACGCGAATAGATACGCGTACTGATGCGGGTTACAGCGAGCGCGACGACGGGCGATACACGGCCTCGGGAAGGACGAGCGGCAGGCTGGGCGCGGGTCGATCTACCGGCCGGCGCCTTTCCTGCCGCGAAGCCGCCGCGCTGCCAGGTCGATGGTCAGCCGGAACGGGATCCCGGCCCCAATCAGTACTCACCACTGAACGAACATCGGCATCACCACGTGCACGTAGCCCGGCTCCGCCACCCCGTTCTCGTCCACCGGCCGGAAGACCCCCTGGCTCGAAGGGCTCGTCATCTCCAGCGCCACCGACCCCGTCAGCACGTTCAGCACATCCTGCAGATAGCGGCTGTTGAACGCGATTTTCGAGGCCTCACCCTCCACCCGCGCGTCGATCTTACCTTCGTTGTCCCCGATTTCGTCGGCGCGCGCGCTGATCGTCAGCTGGCCCGGCATCCCGCCTTCCCCCGGGGCCATCTGCAACCGGATGATGCCGCTCCCGTCGCGGGCGAAGATCGCCGCGATGCGCGCCTCGCGCTTGAACTCGTCCACATTCACTACAACCTTCGTCGCGTACTCGGCCGGGATGAGCTGGTTGTAGTTCGGGAATGTCCCCTGGATGAGCTGCGCCACCATCTCGACGTCGGTCATGGCGAAGAGCACCTGGGTGCGCTGCGGGTTCACCCGCATCTCCACCGGCTCGTTCGATTCGCCGATCAGCCGCGAGAGCTCCCGCAGCGCCCGCGCCGGCACGATCACCTCGATCGATTCCGAGGGCGATTCCGGGAGCGTGATATCCGCCACGGCCAGCCGGAACCCGTCGGCCGCTGCCATGGTGAGCCTTGGCCCATCCGTCTTGATGTGCACGCCCGTGAGCACGGGTCGCGAATCGTCCGTGGCGGCGGCGAACTCCACCCGCTCGATAGCCCTGCGCAACGCCTTCGGGTCGAACTGCACGACCACGCCGTCGCGAATCTCGGGGATGCGCGGGAAGTCCTCAGCATCCATCGCGTTGATGGTCGAATCGTTTCGCGCGCACTCGAGCCGGAGCTGGCGGCCGTTCTGGGGTACCTCGAGCGAAACCGTGGCCGGCGGCAGCTGCGCCACAAAGTCGCTGATCAGGCGCGAAGGCACCGTCGTCGCACCCTCTTCATCGATCTTGGCGCCTATCCATGCGCAGATGGAGATGTCGAGGTCCGTCGCGGCCAGCTTGAGGCGGCCGCGGTCAGTCGCGACGAGCACGTTCGCCGTGATGGGCAGCGTCGAGCGCGTGGCCACAGCACGGCCGACGATCGAGAGGCCGCGCTGGAGGTTTTCCTGGAGGACCTGGACTTTCATGTGTTCACCCGCCTGATCCGATTCCACGAATCCCATGGATTATATGGAGGGGAGCAAACGCGGGACAAGGCGAACGCTTAAACGCGTAAGCAATTATGCGAACCGGCTGCAAAACATAAGAATCGGCCAACGAGAAGAATCGCAACCGCAAAGGGCGAGAACGACCGGTAGCCCTGTGCTGTAGGGAAGCCGGGATTGCGGGACCAGCGCCAGCAGGGGCTCGATGCGCTCACAGCCAGCGTCGCAACCAGTACTGCTCGAACGCGACTTTCGCCGCATGCCACGTCCTTCCCGGGCGATGCATTGTCACATCTGGCAGTGGCGAGGCGAAGAAATTCCCCCGAGCCATGCCGGCCTTCCCGGCACCAGTCTCGAGGAAACAGGTGCCGTGCCCCGTGAACGCCGTTTCGCGGAGGTCTCCCCGGATCCTCCGGGCGATGTTCTCCGCCACAACCTCCGCCTCTCCATGGGCGAACACGCCGGCCTTCGGAAGCATCATCCCGTTTTCCAGCGGGATCGCAACGTTGTCGCCTATCGCGTACACATTCGCGTCCCGCGCGCGCAACGTCGAACGGTCGACCGCAATCCATCCTGCCGGCCCACCGAGCCCTGAGGCGGCCACAACCTCCGGTGGCCGGTGCGGCGGGATGACGACGGCGAGCTCATGCTCGATGCTCTCGCCCCCGATGCGGAGCGCGCCCTGTTCGGCGCCCTCGAGCTGGCTGCGCGGATGGAACACGATGCCTCGCTTCGCGAGTTCGGCCGCCACGCTGTGCCCGGCAAGCGGACCGGCCACCGGCAGGGGAAGCGGCTCCGGCGTGTAGAGGTCGATCGTCGACTTGCCTCTGATGCCCCGCTTGCGCAGGAAGCCGTCGATCAGCATCGCGGTCTCGTACGGTGCTGCCGGGCACTTATAGGGCAGCGAGGCGATGGCCACCGTCACGCGCCCTCCCTGGAAAGCCGCGAGTGCGTCCCGGAGCCTCTCGGCAGCTGTGGCCTCATACGGGTGGTGGGTGTGTTCCACCAGTCCGGGCACCCGCTCAGCATCGAGCTCAGCCCCAAGGGCGATCACCAGGTAGTCGTAGCCGAACATTCCCTTGCTGGTTTCCACTTCCGAGTTGGTCGTGTCGATGCGCGCCACCGTGGCGTGCACGACCTCGACGCCCCTCTTTGCGAACACGCCGTAGCCCCGGGTGATGGCCTTCGGAGTGCGGCCGCCCACCATGAGCCACAGGAGCGATGGAGCGAACACGAAGTGCTCAGAACGTTCGATGAGGGTGACCCGTGCCCTGTCGCCGAGTTTCTGTTTGAGCCGCGTCACAGCGACCTGCCCCCCGATGCCACCACCAAGTACGACGACTCTCGGCGCTTCGCTGTTGCTCATAGGTCCTCCTAGAACACCACCACGCGGTCGTTTTCAGTGATCCACGCCGCCAGGTCGGCCATGGTCGCCATGGTTGCTTCAGGGATGACATCGCCATGGCCGATACCGCACCGGTTCACGCAGGTCGTGCAGATTTTCAGGCGCGCCCCACGGGGCAACAGCCCGCGCAACATCGCCTGCAGGTCGAACTCCGCCCCGACCGGTGCCGCACCCTGCCGCACCAGGTCGATTGCGTCGTTCATCACGAAGATCCGCACAGCCGCGCCCTGGTCGAGGAGCGTCGATGCGAGCCGCAGCGCGTTCCACGTTGCATCACCGGCGAACGGCGCGCCGCTCAAGATCACCAGGACTGATGGTGAGTTTCTTCGCCCCGGGCGCCTCCCTGCCCGTCGCAGAATCGCCTTCAGCGTGTCAATCATGGGGGCGTCCTCCTCAGTTCATCTGCACCGGCAGGCCGGCTGCCTTCCATTCCGGGAAGCCATCTTCGAGCCGCAACGCCGGGAAGCCGTGCGCCCGGAGCGCCTCGACCGCCTCGACCGAGAGGACGCAGTACGGTCCGCGGCAGTAGGCGATCACCTCCTTGCCCCTCGGCAGGCTGGCGAGGCGGGTATGGAGCTGTTCCAGCGGGATCGACACGGCGCCGGGGATATGGCCCGCTCGGAACTCCGGCTCTGGCCGGACGTCGAGCAAGATCACCTCACCGGTCGCCATCCGCGCCAACAGGTCTTCACGGCTCACGGGTGTCAACGCGTCTCGCCCGGCGACCAGGGCTGCGACGATCTGCTCGAACTCGGCCAGCTGCTCGCGCGCCAGCTCGCGCAGCGCGAACCAGAACCGCACCACCCGCTCGTTGGCCACCTGGTAGTACACGCGCGGGGGATCACGCCGCACCGTAGCCAGCCGCGCTTCCGCCAGCATCCGCAATTGCCGCGACGTGTTCGAAATGCTCATGTCGCATGCCCGGGCAAGCTCCTCCACCGTTTGCTCACCCTGGCATAGCCGGTCGAGCAGTTTGAGACGGCCCGGCGAGGAGAGGGCGCCGGTGATCCTGGCGTACTGTTCGAAGATCGTGTCGGCTGGATCGAGTTGCATGATTGCGTAAGTATGCAAACATCGCCCACGGCCGTCCATACCCGGCCCAGCCGGGAGCTACCTACCCGAACACCCCGTTCGCCGCGAACTCCGCTATCTCCTCCTCCGCCAGGCCCGCGGCCGCCAGCACGTTCGCCGTGTCCTCCCCTGGCTGCGATGCCGCTCCGCGCACCCGGACGTCGGCGCCATGGATCGTGAACGGGACCCCCACTGTCTCGAACGTCCCGTTCGGCAGCTCCAGGGGCTGGAACGCGTTCAGCTCCCGCAACTGCGGGTCCGCAACAACGTGGGTCGTATCGACCATCGGCGCCCAGATGAGCCCGTGCGCATCGAGCCTGGGCGCCCAGTCCGCCAGGTCTGCGGTGAGCAGCGTCTGCTCAATCGCCGCTGCGATCTCAGCGCCCCGCGCCCGCCGCGCCGCCATCGAGGCGTAGTCGGGATGTTCCGCCCACTCCTCCCGCCCGATGAGCCTGCACAGCCTCGGCCAGTATGGGTCCGGCGTCATGTGCACCAGCATCACCCACTGCCCGTCGCGCGTCGGATACGTGTTGAAGAGCGGGTTCTCCGGCGCCGTCCGGTCGAACCGCTTCGGCGCCTTCCCGTCCATCAACGTCCGGCTGATATCCGTGGCGATGGTGTACACACCGGTTTGTTGCAGCGAAATCTCCACCACCTGGCCCTGGCCCGTCAGGTCACGCATCCGCAGCGCCGCCAGCGTCGCCGCGAGTCCGTTGATGCCCGTGGTGTGGTCGCCCTGGGCAATCCGGCTCAAGACCGGCGGGCCGCCCGGGTGCCCGACCAGGCTCATGATCCCGGATCGCGCCCAGAACGCCGAAAAGTCGAACCCCGGCCGCGCCGCGTCCGGCCCGCTCAGTCCGTACCCGGTTACCGAAACGAACACTACCTTCGGGTTCCGAGAATGCACTTCCCGCGGCGTCAGCCCGTACTTCTCCAGCCGCGGCGCCATCAGGTTCGTCAGGAACACGTCGGCGGTCGAAAGCAGCCGGTGCACCACCTCGGTGCCGCCGGGGGCGTCCAGCGCCACCGTCACCGACCGCTTGCCCCGGTTCTCGAGCTCGAACAGGAAGTTGAATGGCGGCTGGCCGTCGCCGCCCGAAGGCACCACCCCGCGCATCACCTCACCGCCTGGTGGCTCGACCTTGATGACGTCCGCGCCGAGGTCGGCCATCAAGGCGCCGGCGCTCGGCGCCGCCACGTAGTTGGCGAGCTCCACAACCGTGATCCCTTCGAGCGGTGCGGCCATGTCTCCTCCGGGCGTTGTGTTCGGGTTGGGAAATGGTACACGCGGCGCTACACTCCCCGCCGATGAGCGACGAGCTCTTCCAGGTCACCCACACGAAGATCCAGTCCTTCCAGCGCTGCCGGAAGCAGTACTGGTTCGGTTACGTCAGCGGTCTCGACTGGCCCCCCTCGCGCGATACGCCCGCGGCCATCGTCGGCAAGGGCGTCCACCGCGCCATGCGTGTCCTCTGCGAGACCGGCCACCCCGAAGACGCCGAGCACGAGCTCGACGTCTACCTGCGCATGCCCAAGCACCAGGTGGCCGGGCCCGGCACCGAGTACCACCGCCTCGCCCTCGAACTGTTGGCCAACGGGGTCGCTGCCCACGAGTCCATCGCGAGCGAGGACCGCCACGCCGAGCTCAGCACCTGGGTGCCGTCCCGCTCCCGCGGGGTCACCGTCCGCGCGATGATCGACCGCGCCGACCGGCTCGACGCTGGTCACTGGCTCATCATCGATTGGAAAACCGGGCGCTTCGACCTGGACGAGATCGTCGATGCCCAGCTCGATATCGGTCACCTGGCGCTGCGCACGGCGCTCAGGCTCCCGTCCGAAACCCGGGTCACCGCCATCGGCTGGAACCTTCGCTCGGGCGCCCGGCGCGTCCGCGAACTGAATCGCGACGATGCCCGGAAGACGGTGGATTACGTCGCGAACTTCGCCGCCCGTATGCAGTCCACGACGGAGTTCCCGGCGACCCCCGGGCCGCACTGCACCTTCTGCGACTGGGCGGACCGCTGCGAGGAGGCGATCAACCTCGATCGGGTCGAGCTCACCTGGCTCGATGATGACTGGGAGCGCCAGGCCGAGCCGTTCTAAGCGGGTCCACCGTATGTAGCCGGCCCGCCCCGCCAGCTCAGCGCAAAGGCAGCGTCACAAAAGGTATGATGAATGCGCGCGGTCGGCGCCGAGGATTAGCCATGGACGAACTGATCTTTGTGGTGACCGAAGCACCCGAGGGTGGATTCACGGCGCGCGCCCTGGGCGAGGCGATATTCACCGAGGCCGACGACATGGCCGCGCTTCACGAGCGCGTCCGGGATGCGGTTCGCTGCCACTTCGATGAGGGCAAGGCTCCCCGTGTGATCCGGCTCCATTTCGTGCGCGATGACGTCATCGCCGTATGACCCGGCTACCTCGTGATGTCACGGGGGAATCGCTGGCCAGGGCCCTCTTGCGGCTGGGCTACGTACCGACCAGGCAGACGGGAAGCCACATGCGCCTGACGACCCGGGAGCGTGGCGAGCATCATGTCACCGTCCCGCGGCACGACCCGCTCCGGGTGGGTACCCTCGCAGGCATCATCGGGGAGGTCGCAGCCCATTTCGAGGCTTCGCGGGATGACATCATCGAGCGCTTGTTCGGGTAGGGCCCTGTGCCTGGTCATTTCCGAGGCCAACCCGTCTGCGGAACACGCCCGGCCTGGCGAGAGGCGCAGAGGACGCAAGACCCCCTCCCCCGCCAAACCTGCTACCTTTCCCGGCATGTTTCCCGCCGATGATCCCGTCGTTGCCGAGCTCCTCGCCAGCCCAACCCTCATGCGCCTTGCCTATGTCGGCGCGCACGGCCAGCCCCACGTGGTCCCCATCTGGTACCGCTACGCCGATGGCCGCTTCACCGTCGTCACCGGCCCGAAAGCCGATAAGGTCCGCCACATCAGCCAGCGCCCGCGCGTCTCATTCACCATCGATACCGACCGGCCTCCCTACCGGGTGCTCCTGGTGGAAGGCGTCGCCACGGTTGAGCCGGTCGAGGGCATGGCCCCTGAGTACCCCGAGATCGTCCGCCGCTTCCTCGGCCCCGGCGCCGATGCCTATCTCGGCCGCATGGAAGGCCGGGTGAAACGCCAGGTCCGGATCACCATCGAGCCAAAGACCTGGCGCATCCTCGACTTCGTGAAGCGCACCCCCAGGTCCCTCTCCTGAACCGCCACCTGCTACCTTGGTCCCATGCACGCCATCGTCCTGCTCTCCGGCGGCCTCGATTCCACCACGGTGGCCACCCACGCCGTGCGCCAGGGGCACCAGGTGCGCGCCCTCAGCATCGGCTACGGCCAGCGCCACCTGCGCGAACTCCGCTCCGCCCGGGCGGTCGCTGAACGGCTCGGTATCCCGCTCATCGAAGTCGACGCCGGCTTCTATGCGGGGCTCGCTTCCCACTCCGCGCTCACCAGTGCTGCCCACGCGGTCCCCGAACACCGCGATCCCGCGCAGATGGCCGCCAGCATCCCGATCACCTATGTCCCCCTGCGGAACACCTTCTTCGTCACCCTTGCCGCAGCCGCGCTCGAAAGTTGGCTGCTCGACGACATCGAGCGCCTGGGCGCCGACCCCGCCACTCTCGCCGGCGCCATCTACGTCGGCGCCAACGCCATCGACTACTCCGGCTACCCGGATTGCCGCCCCGAGTTCTACGAGGCCATCGCCGAAGTCATCCGCCTCGGCAGCAAGGTTGGCACCGCCTACCACGTCCCCATTCGCATCGAAGCGCCGATCATCACCATGTCCAAGGCCGATATCGTCCGCTACGGCGCCGAACTCGGCGCACCCCTCGAACTGACCTGGAGCTGCTACGCCGGCGGCGAGGCCCCCTGCGGCGCCTGCGACTCGTGCGAGCTCCGCGCCGCCGGCTTCGCCGCAGCCGGCATCCCCGACCCGGCCCCGGCGCTGCGGTGATGGACGAACTGCTCGTCTCGCGCATGGCCGATGGCAGGCCCGAGATCTTCGCCTCCATCCAGGGCGAGGGCCTCTCGGCCTGCCTCCCGAGCACGTTCATCCGCCTCGCCGTCTGCAACCTCCGCTGCACCTGGTGCGACACCGCCTACACGTGGGACTGGGACCGCTACGACCGCGCACAGCAAACCATGCCGCTCAGCGTGGCCGATGCGGCCGGCGCCATCTCTGCCCTGCCTCCGCGCAACGCCGTCATCACCGGTGGCGAACCGCTCATCCAGCGGCGTCAGCTCGTCCCCCTCGTCCGGGAACTCAAGGCCCGCGGCTACCGCATCGAGGTCGAAACCAACGGCACCGTCTCCCCGGGCGAGCTCGCCGGCCTGGTCGACCAGTTCAACGTCTCACCGAAGCTCGCCCATTCCGGCAACCAGGGCCTCGTCCGTATCGATCCGCCGGTGCTCCGCGAGTTCGCGGCCTGCGGGCAAGCCAACTTCAAGTTCGTCGTCCAGGGCGAAGCCGACCTGGCCGAGATCGAGGCGTTGCGCGAACAGTTCGCCATCCCGCCCGAGCGTGTCGTCCTGATGCCGGAGGGCCGCACCGCCGCCGGGCTGGCCGCCCGGAGCCCCTGGCTCGCCGAGACCTGCGCCCGGCGCGGCTACCGCTTCTCCACCCGCCTCCACATCCTCATCTGGGGCGACAGGCGCGGAGTGTAAGAATTTCCGATTCGCGGCTGCCGACTTCAGATCTGTTGCGAGGTCCGGTGGCTCGTCCCGGGCGTAAATCGGCAATCGACAATCGACAATTCCACCGCATTTCGCATTTCGTCCTTCACACTTCCTCTACAATCCCCCCGTGTCGCGCTTCCCCTCCACCCCCGACCTCGACCTGCTCTTCCGGCCGCGCTCCGTCGCCGTCGCCGGCGCCTCCACCAACGTCGATAGTCCCGGCCACGACTACCTGGAGTCGCTCAAGGCCCAGGGCTTCGCTGGCCCGATCTACCCCATCAACCCGCGCGCCGATGAGGTCGCCGGCCTGAAGGCGTACCCCCGCCTGGCCGATGTCCCCGGCGAGGTCGACCTCGTGATATCCTGCGTGCCCGCCTCCGCTGTCCTCGAGCTCGTCGAGCACTGCGGCCAACGCGGTGTCCGCTTCCTCCACCTCTTCACCGGCCGTTTCAGCGAAACCGGCGACGAAGACGCCGCCCGGCTCGAACGCGAGATCGCCGCAAGCGCCGCCGCCAGGGGCATCCGCATCCTCGGGCCCAACGGCATGGGCCTCTACCACCCCGCCGGCGGCCTCTCCTTCCGCCCCGACCTCCCCACGGCCAGCGGCAACGTCGCCTTCCTCAGCCAGAGCGGCAACAACGCCGTCGAGGTCATCACCCGCGGCAATGCCCGCGGCCTCAGGTTTGGCAAGGTCGCCAACTACGGCAACGGGCTCGATATCACCCCCGGCGAGATGCTGCGCTACCTCGCCGATGACCCCGAGACCGCCGTCATCGGCGCCTACGTCGAGGGCGTCCCCGATGGCCGCGGATTCTTCGAAGGCCTCTCGGCCGCGGCCGCGAAGAAGCCGGTCGTCATTCACAAGGCCGGTCGAACGGCCGCCGGTGCGCGCTCCGCGGCATCCCATACGGCCGCCCTCGCCGGCGCTGCCACGCTCTGGAGCACCGTCCTCCGCCAGGCGGGAGCTCACGAGGCTCGCAACCAGGAGCAGCTGCTCGACCTCATGCTCGGGGCCGCGCTCCTCCCCCGCGCGATGGGGAAGAACGTTGCCGTCGTCGGTGGCGGCGGTGGCCGCAGCGTCCAATCGGCCGATGCCTGCGAGGAGAACGGCCTCGCCGTCGTCCCGCTGCCCGCTGCCGTGCGCGAGAAGGTCCGCGAACGCGCGCCCCAGCTCGCCGACTGGGTCGGCAACCCGGTCGACCAGTCCATCCTCGCCGGGAGCGGTCTCTCCTCGAATGGCCTCCTCGAGCTCATGCTCGAAAGCCCGGCCTACGACCTGGCCATCGCCAACGTCGGCGAGGACTGGTTCTTCGGACGCCCCGATGCCGGCGACCGCCTCAGGCACGCCTGCAACCGGTTGCGCGATATCTGCGCGAAGTCCCCCAAACCGGTCGCCGTCGTCCTCGGCCCCACCGAGACGAACAACCGCGAACACCGCCAGCTCGTCGACGAAGTACGCGACCAGTTCACGGGCGAGGGAATCGCCGTCTATCCCAGCGTTGAGCGCGCCGCATTCGCCCTCGGCCGCCTCGCCCCCTGAATCCATGCGACCCAAGCGTTGAGCTCTTTCCTCTCTTCTCTTTCCTCTTTTCTCTTTCCTCTCCTTCGACCGGCCCCTCGCGATCGGACCGTTCTGCCGTACCTGCGCCGGGCGCCGCCTGCGAACATGACTCCAGCGGCGCGCTACGCCACCGGAGGAACCCATGGAACTCACCCCGATGCAAAAGGCCACCAACTCGCTCAGGGCGCTGGGCCACGGCGAACTGCTCTCGCTCGCCCATGCTTACCTCGAAAGCCACATGCTCGCCTGCGAACTCGTCGGCAAGGAAAAGCCGGACCACGCCAGCCAGGAGGAGATCAGCGACCGCGTCCAGAAGCTCAGCGATGAGCAGCTCATCGCGCTGCTGATGCCGATTTCCGCCCTCGGCCACAGCGACTGAACCTCGCGCGCTACCGGCCCGGCGGCCGGGCGACAGCGTCGTCGCGAGTTGGCCCCACGAAGATGAGCATTACCTCGCCGCTCCCCGTCGGCACCGCCGAGGGGTCGCCCCCGCGGAGCCGCGTGCCCGCCTCGACGGTCCAGGAGCTCCCACCCGGCGAGGTCGCCGACCAGATGCCATCGGCCCCCGAGCCGTAGTAGCGGAGCACGCTGCCCAGCGCCACGGCGTTCCCGATCCATTGCCGGCCGGTGCCGGCCATCACGTCCGCGGCCCGCTCGAACACCAGTCCATCCGCCGAGATGGCGTGATAGCCCCGGCCGGTGTTCGCCTGCATGGTGTGCGAGTACAAGTGCCATGCGCCCCCAAACCGCACCACCGCCGCGTCGACGGTCCCTTCCACCGGCGCGAACCGGGCGCCCTCCTCGAACGTGTACGCGACCGCGTCGGACGAAATGGCCGAGTAAATCGCCGGCTGCCCGTTGGCTGGCCCGTCTCGCGAAGTGAAATACAGCCGGTAGCGGCCGTCGTCGAGCTGCACGATGGCCGGGTCGAACGGCCGTATGTACCCCTCCGGCAGGCCCGCTACCCGCACCGGCTCTGGTTCCGACCACGTGGCGCCATCATCGTCCGAGAACACCACGGCCACCCGGTCGAAAGCTTCGGGGTCGTCGAATGGGAACCACTGGAACACCGCGACTATGCGGCCACCGCGGTCCCGGATGACGCTGGGGACGCCGCCCCGCTCCACGAACACCCCCGCGTCGCCGAACGACAGCCCATCGGCCGAGCGGGTCACCATCAGGTCGTGGTTCCATGGCCCATCCTGCGGCTGCTGCCCCTGCTGTGGAGGTGGGGCGGGTGGCGTGGACGCGGGTTCCGGCGCAGCGGGCGACGTGGCGTCGCGCGCAACCCCCGGCACGATGGTCGTCGCCACCACCGCGAGCTCGCCAACGTCCCCCGTCGAGTCGCCGCCCCGGTCGGTACAGGCGACCCCCAGGACCACGGCGGACACCGCAACGATCACTACTGGCCACTTCCTGCGCTTCATCCGTTCGCCTCCAGGCCCTGCCCTCAACTGCAACCATGGCGCCAGGGCTCCCCCGGGTGACGGGTGGTTCACACTTCCCACCGGCTGCCCTCTGGTACACTCTCCCCATGGTTGCTCACGGCGCCACTTCAGTCCCCGTGGTTGCGTTCCCCCGCACGTCCAGTCGCCGGCCGGTGTAGGCCGGCTGGCGAGCACCGGGCCCCTTGCCGCACCTTGTCGGGTGCGGCCGCTGCGTCCCGTGCGTCAGCCCTCCTCTGGTACCCTCTGAAGAAGCTCCCCCACGCACCATGCGCGCGGGCCCAGCACCACGGAAACACCAGCCCATGCTGTTTTGCGAAGAAGTCTCCAAGTCGTTCGGACCTGTTGATGTCCTGAAGAACCTCACCTTCATCGTTGGCGATGGCGAACACGTCGGCCTCGTTGGCCCCAACGGCGGCGGCAAGTCCACCATCCTCCGGCTCATCGCCGGCGACCACCAGCCCGATAGCGGCGCCTGCGGATTCCGCGGTGGCAGCCTCGGCTACCTCCGCCAGGAGGCTGGCCTCGATGACGGGAACACCCTGCTCGAAGAGCTCTGGCTCGCCTTCCCCGATGCCCGCGCCATCGAACACCGGCTCGCCGATATCGCCGCCCGCATCGAACGCGGCGAAGGTGACCTCGATGCCCTCATCGAGGAACAGGCGACGCTCTTCGAGCAGTTCGAAGCCCTCGATGGCTACCGCATCGAGGCTCGCATCGGCCGCGTACTCGATGGCCTCGGCTTCGCCCCGGGCGATAAGGACAAGAAATGCGGCGCGTTCAGCGGTGGCTGGCAGATGCGCATCGCCCTCGCCAAGGTCCTCGTCCGCCGCCCCGAGAACGTCCTCCTCGATGAGCCAACCAACCACCTCGATGCGAAGACGCGCGCCTGGCTCGCCGAAGAGCTCCAGGATTGGGACGCCGCCATCCTCATCGTCACCCACGATGCCGATTTCCTGGACCGGGTCGTCACCCGCGTCCTCGACCTGCGCGACAAGAAGGTCGAAAGTTACGCCGGGAACGACACCGCCTACCAGAAGCAGAAGGCCGCGAAGCTGCAGGCACAGGACCAGGCGGCCGCCCGCCAGGAGCGCGAAATCGCCAGGCAGGAGCGCTTCATCGAGCGCTTCCGCGCATCGGCGACCAAGACCACCCAGGCCCAATCACGCGAGAAGCAGCTGGCAAAGGTCGAGCGCATCGAGCGCACCCGCAAGGAAGCGGAGGTCAATTTCACCATCACCTCCCACGGCCGCACCGAGCGTGACGTGCTGATGATGAAGCACATCGGCCATGCCTACGGCGACCACCTGGTCCTCGTCGATGTGAACCTCCACATCGAACGCGGCCAGAAAGTCGTCTTCATCGGCCCGAACGGCAGCGGCAAGAGCACCCTCCTGCGCATCGCCGCCGGGCTTGTCGCGCCCACCGAGGGCTCCTTCGAATGGGCCGAACGCGCCCGCCCCGGCTATTACGACCAGCACCAGGACGAAGCGCTCGACCCCAACCGGACTGTGCTGGAAGAGGTCCGCAGCGTCGCCGGGGGCGCCCCCGATGTGAAGCTCCGCACCGTCCTCGGCCAGTTCCTCTTCAAGGGTGATGATGTCTTCAAGCCGGTCAGCGTGCTCTCCGGGGGCGAACGCAGCCGCGTCGCCCTGGCCAAGTTCCTCATCCAGCCGACGAACGTCCTCCTCCTCGATGAGCCGACGAACCACCTCGACCGCACCACCCGGCGCAAGCTCATCGAAGCGCTCCAGGGCTACGAAGGCACCATCATCTGCGCCAGCCACGACCCCGGCATCGTCGAGGGCGTCGCCACCCACGTCTACGAAGTGAAAGACCTCGCCGTCCGCGAACTCCTTCACATGCGGAGGGGGTAGCGCGTGAATTCGGCCTACTTACACCCCGCGCGCCCGCCGGATCTGCGCCGCGTGCTCGAACGCGTGCGCGGCGTAGATCTCCAGCCATCGTTCCGGCGTGTACAGCCCGCTCTCGCTGTGCCAGCCCTCCCGCTTCCAGTCGGCCTCGCTCATTTGCCCAAGGATGGCGAGCGTCGTCTCCCGTGCCAGCCGGAATGCCTCCAGCGATGGCTCGATCGGTCTCCGATCGTAAAACAACCCCTTCGCCCACGCGTCCTCGGGATAGGCCCAGAGCACGGGTAGCGGTTCGGCGAGCAGCTTCCGCAGCCGCAGCGCCGAGGTCCATTCGCTGTCCGCCAGGTGGTGCACCACCTGGCGCGCCGTCCACCCCCGGCCGCCCCGCCGGTCCAGCTCTTCCGGTGTGAGACCCTCCAGCGCCTCGCTGACCTCGCCGTACCCCGCCCGGTACCGGGCGATCAACCCATTTCGCGTCGTGGTATCCATCCATGGATGGTAGCGGACCAGCACCCGTCTGTAATCCACCCTGTAATCCACCCAACTTCAGCACTGCAGCTGCCCGCCACACGTTCGTACCCTGTTCACGCCTCCCCGCGGCGTCCGACAAACCGTTTCGGCACTCTCACCGTGAACGTGGCCCCGGCGCCGGGTCTGCTTGCCACCGTCGCCGTCCCCCCGTGCGCGCGCACCAGGTGCTTCACGATAGCCAACCCGAGCCCGACGCCGGGCTCCGCCCGCGAGGCGTCGCCCTTGTAGAACCGCTCGAACACCCGCGGCAGGTTCTGCTCCTTTATCCCCGGCCCGTCATCCGTCACCGAAAGCGCCACGAGCGCTCCCTCGTCGACTGCCGCCACACGGACGGTGCCGCCCGCGGGACTGAACTTGATCGCGTTGTCGAGCAGGTTGCTCACCACGCGCAACAGCGATGCGCGGTCGGCCTCAACCGTCAGGTCGCAGCCCTCATCGACGATCGTGACGCCGAGGGGTTCGGCGCGGGCGCGCAGGAGCGAGGCGGCCTCAGCCACCAAATCGCCCAGGTGGACCGGCTCGGGCTGGAGCGAAATCGCCCCCGATTCGATCCGCGAAAGGTCCAGGAGTTCGTTCACGAGCGTCGTCAGCCGGTCCACCTGTTGGCGGATGCGCCGCAAGAATTCCGGCTGTTCTTCCGGCTCGACACCCCCCTCCATCGTCTCGACAAGCGCCCGTATCGATGCGAGCGGAGTCCGCAGTTCGTGCGAGACGTTGCTCACGAAATCGCGGCGCACCTGGTCGATCCGCTGTATCTCGGTCAGGTCGGTCAGGATGAGCAACACCGCCCAGTCGCCGCCTTCGCGAATGGGCAGCGCCGCAGCCCTCAGCGGGGTGCGCGCCGGCCCGAAATTCACGACTTCGCTTTCGCCCTGCCCGGGTCCGGCCGCCACCCGCCGCACCAGCGCGTCGAGCTCGTAATCGCGGGCGATCTCGATGAGCGGACGGCCGATGGAGTCTGCCATCGCTGCGCCGAAGAGTTCCACGGCCGCTCGGTTGAGGAAGCTCACCCGCGTGTCCGCACGGAGCGCGACCATCGCGTCGGCCGAGGCATCGAATACTGCCTCGAGGCGGGCCTGTTCGGCCGCGACGCTATCGAACAGCTCCTCCACGCGGATAGCCATGGCGTTGAATGCGCTGGTCAACTCACCGGCGGGCCCGGGCTGGTCGGGCACCCGCTGGCCGAGCTCGCCATCAGCGATCCGTCCGGCCGTTTCGACCACGGCCCGGAGCGCGGCAGCAGGCCTCCGCAGCGCCAGGTATCCCGCCGCCGCCGCAGCCAGCGCCACCACGCCGGCCGCCCAGGCCCAGGCCGGGCCCGGCTCGGGCAACAGGAGCCCCACGCCGAGTCCCGCCAGTCCGCTCAGCAGGCCGACGACCGCACCCCGCAAGGCAAGGTCGCGCCTCATGGCCTAGCCTTCGAACAGGTACCCGCTCCCCCGGATGGTCCGCAGCCGCGTGGGATTTGGCGGGTCGTCCTCGATCTTCTGGCGCAGCCAACGGACGTGGACATCGACCGTCCGGGGCCCACCGTAGAAGTCGTATCCCCACACCTCATCCAGTATCTGCTCCCGCGAAAACACCCGTCCCGGGTGTTGCAGGAAGAATAACAGGAGTTCGTATTCCTTCGGCTTCATCCGCAGCACCCGCCCGCCCCGCGTCACCTCGCGGCGTTCCCTGTCCACCTGCAAATCGCCGGAGATCACCACCGTCGGCCCGGTATCGGGCTGGCTCCGCGCGCTCGATCGCCGCAGCAGCGCCCGCACGCGCGCCATCAGCTCCCGCATCCCGAACGGCTTGGGCAGGTAATCGTCGGCGCCGGTATCGAGCCCCGTCACCCGGTCGCTCTCCCCACCCAGGGCCGTCAGCATGATGATCGGTACATCCGAATCGCGCCGCAGCATCCGGCATACCTGGATCCCGTCGATCCCCGGC
>JBBIVC010000014.1:0-1220 GCA_037439905.1 Thermoflexus sp. | reverse complement strand
TGCTGCTCCCGCGCCAGCTTCAGCCCGTCGTCCCCGCGTGAGGCGGTCACCACGGTGTAGCCTTCGCGCTTCAGGCTGTGCGCCAGCGTAAAGAGCAACGGCTCTTCATCTTCTACTACCAGTACCTTCGGACGTGCCGCCGCCGCTGCAGTCATCGCAATTCCATCATACCCCCGGGCGTTAACGGCCCATGAACGCGCCGGGCTGCTACGATCGAGGCCAGATGTCAGAAGCTCCCGATTCCTCCGCTACCTCCGCTCCGGGCCGCAACCTCGCGGGCTATGCCGTCCTCGGCCTCGCCGTCGTCCCTGAGGATCGCGCGCGCGACGCGGTACAGTCATCGCGGCCCTGGCCGTGGGCGTCTACCTGTTCGTGTCCGGCGGCGGCGATGATGAGAACGCAGAGCCCGCCGCTCCCGTTACGGGCATCCCGGGTGTGCCCAACCCCTACCCCAACACCGGCCCGCTCGACCCCAACCGCCCTGCGATCGGAGAGGCCGCCCCCAATTTCGCGCTCGTCGATGCGCGCGATACCTCGGTCGTGCGCCAGCTGGCGGACTACCGCGGCAAAGCTGTCGTCATCAACTGGTATGCGAGCTGGTGCGGCCCCTGCAAGGCCGAGATCCCCGACTTTTTGAAGGCCCAGGAAGCCCTCGGCGACCAGGTCGTCTTCCTCGGCGTGAACTTCCTCGAATCCCAGGACAAGGCCGTGGGCATCCTCGATGAACTTGGCGCCACCTACCCCGCCGTCCTCGATGCCAGCGGCTCTGTCGCCGACCACTACCGCGTTGCTGGCATGCCCAGCACCTTCTTTGTCGATAAGGACGGCATCCTTCGTGCGATGAAGACCGGGCGTGTCACCGAGGAGGAGCTGGGCAAGTTCCTCACCGGGGCCGGCGTTCCCTACTCCCCGTGAGCCCGGCGTATCCCGATGCCGCGACGGTCTCGGCACTCGTTGCCGGTGCGGCCGCCATCGAGATCATGCCCCGGTTCCGCCGCCTGGCCCAGGACGAGGTCCGCGCCAAGTCTGGCCCGGATGACCTCGTGACCATCGCCGATGAGGCGATGGAGCGCCGGCTCTCGGCGGGGCTGCGACAGCTGCTTCCCGGTTCGGTGGTCATCGGCGAGGAGGCCGCAGCCGCCGACCCCTCGTTGCATGAGCTCATCTCGGGGCCGGCGCCCGTGTGGGTGGTCGACCCCCTGGATGGCACATCCAACTTC
>JBBIVC010000013.1:16409-18449 GCA_037439905.1 Thermoflexus sp. | reverse complement strand
AGTTCTTTGCGAGGCGCATCGTCTTCCTCCCGTGGCCCGGCAGGCTAGCGGTGTTTGGTCTATGATCCCGCCGCATCCTGCGCCAGCGCACATTTCGCCGAGGAGATACTGAGAGATGGTGACCATCGTCGGCAACGTCAAGCCCGAGGACGACTACACCCACCCGCTCGGACCCGAAGAGAACTTCAACGAATCGGTCTACTTCAACTTCTTCGACCGCGAGAAGCAGATGGGCGGCTTCCTCCGCATTGGCAACCGCGCCAACGAGGGCCACGCCGAGATGACGGTCATCGTGTATCAGCCCGATGGCTCGGCGCTTTTCAATTACAAGCGGCCACAGATTTCCAGTAACGATGGCTGGGACGCCGGCGGGCTGAAGGTCGAGGTGCTTGTGCCTGGCGAAAAGATCCGCACGACCTACGAGGGCTCAGTGGTCTACCTCGAAGACCCGCGTGAGATGCGGGAGCCGAGCGTGGCCTTCAAGGAGAATCCGCACAAGAAGATCAGACTGGATCTTCTCCACGAGGGCGTCGGTGCAATCTACGGGCATGTCGCGGACCCCAACGCCGGCGGCGCGCAAAACGAATTCGCGCGCGCCCATTACGAACAGCACATGCGCGTGACCGGCACGCTCCAGGTCGAAGATGGCCCGGTCCTGGAAATCAACGGACACGGACTGCGCGACCACTCGTGGGGCCCCCGCTACTGGCAATCCACGCCATCCTACCGCTGGATCACCGGGAACTTCGGCGACGACCTCGGCATGGTGCTCTCGATAGTCGGCGGCCGGGTCGGCGGCGTCTTCCACCGTGGTCCGGACGAGATCATCCAGATCAAGGACGCCGAGCTCGAAACCACCTACGAGGGCGACACGAACTATCACAGCGGACTGAAGGCGAAGGTGAGCCTGGTCAACGGCGAGACGCATGTCATCGAGGGGAAGGTCAAGGGCTTCATTCCGCTGCGCAACCGGCGCGCCGGGATGTTCACCCACATTGGCGAAGGCATGACCGAGTACACGCTCGACGGCCAACGCAAGGGCTATGGCCTGAGCGAGTACCTCGACCAGGTGGACTGAGGCGTGGACGCCCAGACGGTTAGCGCCGGACTGGCGCGCTTCATCGAAGCGAAGACCGGGAAGCCGCACACCATCGAGGGACTGGTGCGGCTCTCCGGCGGGGCTTCGCGCGAGACGTGGTCGTTCGATGCCGTCAGCGAGGACGGGCGCATCGAGGCGATCTTCCGTTGCGACCCCATCCCCGGCGTGCCATCGATGCCCGGCCGTGCGCTCGAGTACCACCTGATCAAGGCGGCCTGGGATGCAGGCGTGGTGGTGCCAGAACCACTCTGGGACGGCGACGACACCTTCGATGTGAAATTCTTCGTGATGCGGCGGGTCCCCGGCGAAACGCTGGGAAGCCGCCTCATCCGCGGCGAGCAATACGCGCAGGCGCGCCAGCTCATCCCCGAGCAGCTGGCGACCAGCCTGGCGCGTATCCACACCATCCGCCTCGAAGCTCACCCGGAGCTTGCCGAGTTGCCGCGGCCGGCCCCCGGTGTCTCTCCCGCGCAGGCCGAGCTCGAACACTACGAGAGCGCCTTCCGTACGTCATCACCCGACCCGCACCCGGTCTTCGAGCTCGCCTTCCGCTGGCTTCGCGCCCACCTGCCCCCGGTTGACGACCAGGTGCTCGTGCACGGCGACTACCGCCTGGGGAATTTCCTCTTCGGGGAGGATGGCGTCCGCGGGATCATCGATTGGGAGCTGGCCCACTGGGGCGACCCCATGGAGGACCTGGGCTGGCTTGCCGTGAAATCGTGGCGTTTCGGTGGCGCGAAGCCAATGGCGGGTGTTGGCGACCGTCAGCAGTTCTTCCGTGACTACGAAGCCGCCGGGGGGTTCCCGGTCGACCCCGAGCGCGTGCGCTTCTGGGAGGTGTACGGCAACGTGAAGTGGGGCGTCATCACGATTACGCAGGCAGCTACCTACCTCACCGGGCGGAGCAAGAGCGTAGAACTGGCCAGCATCGGCCGCAGGAC
>JBBIVC010000013.1:0-16365 GCA_037439905.1 Thermoflexus sp. | reverse complement strand
TGACTGATGCAGGACCGCCCCACGATCGACGAACTGCTTGAAGCTGTGGCCGGATTCCTCCGCGACGATGTGATGCCCAACACACAGGGCCGCATCAGCTTCCACGCCCGCGTCTCGATGAACGTGATCGAAATGCTGCGGCGCGAACTCGCTGCCCAGGAAGACCATTTCGCGCGCGAGTGGGACGGGCTGGACCATCTGCTGGGAGTCGAGCCAATGCCGCCCGGGCTCGCGAACGTCAGGGAACGGCTCCTCGCCCGCAACCGGGAACTGAGCGAACGGATCCAGCGCGGAGACGCAGATGCCGGGCCGTGGCGGGATGCCGTGCTGGCCCACCTGCGGAAGGTGATCCACGACAAGCTGACGGTTACCAACCCGCAACTTGCAGCTGAGGGATAGCACCCCGCCAACAACGAAAAGAGCCCGACATTATTGTCGAGCTCTGAATCTAGCGGGGTGGTGCTGAGGCCCAGATTCGAACTGGGGACACCGGCATTTTCAGTGCCGTGCTCTACCAACTGAGCTACCTCAGCACGGAACTCTCATCCTAGGTTCGGGCCCATGGTGGGTCAAGGCGAAACCGCTGGACGCCGCCGCCGTCCCGGCTATCATTCGCCAATGCCTCCGCGACCCTTTGCTATCCACGTGCCCGATACCGTCCTCGATGACCTCCACCAGCGGCTCGACCGCACTCGTTGGCCCGAGCAACTCGCCGATGCAGGTTGGGATTACGGGGCGAACCTTGCTTACGTGCGCGAGCTCTGCGACTACTGGCGCAACGGCTACGACTGGCGCCTTCATGAGTCCCACCTGAACCGTCACACGGGCTTTCTTTGCGAGGTCGACGGGGTCGACCTGCACTTCTGGCACATCAAGGGCAAAGGGCCCTCTCCATTTCCGCTGTTGCTGATCCATGGGTGGCCAGGTTCGATTTTCGAATTCTTCTTCCTCATCGACCGCCTCACCGACCCGGCGTCGCATGGTGGCCGCGAGGAGGACGCCTTCGACCTCGTCATCCCGGCATTGCCCGGCTTCGGCTTCGGCGGCGCGCCACGTGAGCGCGGCTGGGGCATCAGCCGCATCGCTGCCGCCTTCCATACACTCATGACCCGTGAGCTCGGCTACCCTCGCTACGGGGTCCAGGGCGGCGATTGGGGCGGTATCATCAGCGCCAAGATGGCCTCCGCCTTTGCCGAGAACATCGCGGGCGCGCACCTCAATTTCGTCATTGCGCCACCCCCTTCACAACCGACGGAAGCCGATCGTGCGGCCATCGCCGGGCGCGATGCCTTCCAGGCAGCCGAGACCGGCTACTCCAACGTGCAGTCGACCAAGCCTGATTCGCTGACGGTGGCGCAGACGGACTCGCCAGCGGGACTGGCTGCGTGGGTGGTGGAGAAATTCCACACGTGGAGCGACCATCCGGGCGACATTGAAGCGACGTTCTCGAAGGATGTTCTCCTCACCAACCTGATGTTCTATTGGGCGCCGAACCGCACTGCCAGCGCGGCGCGGATCTACTACGAGGCGCGGCGGGACCCCGGCGCTTTCGTGTACCCGAGGGTTGAGGTGCCCACGGGCGTCGCCGTGTTCCCCAAGGAACCATGGCGCGTTCCGAGGAACTGGGCCGAGCAGCGCTACAACATCACCCGCTGGACGGAGCTCCCCCGTGGCGGCCACTTCGCCGCGCTCGAGCAGCCGGCCCTCCTCCGGGAGGAGATCGTCGAATTCTTCCGGACCGTACGCTGAGCATCGCGGTCACGGGAGGTTGTGCGTGTACACCTCGTTGAGCGTGATCTGATCTCCGTCGAGGAGCACCAGGTCGAAACCACGCAGCTTTCGCTGGCCGCCGTCGGGCAGCGAAATGGTACAGATCCAGCGTCCGCAGAACCCGCCCGGGATCGGCCAGACTTCGTCGGGCACGTACTCCATCGGGGGCGTCATTCGGAACAGGTTATCGAGGTAGGCCCGGAGCGCCTCGTGGCCGGTTAGCCCGGCCGGCACCTGGCCGTCCCGGTACACCACCTGTGGGTGATAAAAGGTGAGCAGCTTCGCCGTGTCTTTGTCGGACCACGCGCGGAGCCATGAGGCGTTGTATTCGCTGATGTCCATCCCGTCTCCCTGTGGGCGTGGCCGCTTCCGAACCCGGCCAGCCGTATGGCTGCGAGTCTACCGGCTCGGTGGTCCGCCTCGCGACCGCTTCTACTGGGGGCGTTCCAGCTCCACGACCAGGGTCGCGCGTTCATTGTCGATGGCGTTGATGGAGACCCTCGCGACGCCGCCAAGCTGCGAGAGCCGCTCCTGGAAATCAAGCAGCTCGCCGAAACCGGAGCCCTTGACATCGACATGGATGCGTGCCGGCCGCGCGGAAGCCGGGGGCCGGCCAACTTCGCCGGGGGTGGCGGCTGGAGAGGAAGGAGCTTCTGGCCGGCCGGCGGCGGTGTGCTGGCCCTTGAATCCCGAGGCCAGGCCCTCAAGTCCCGAGACGACGGCCTGGATGCTTGCCACCGCCGCGAGGTAGTCATCGCGGAGGCGCAGCAACGGGGCGGCAATTGCTTCGGCAAGGTCGGTTGAGAACGGGGCAGCGGGAGGCGGCGTGGCACGCTCCGCCGCGTCATTCAAACGGTCTTCCAGCTCCCCGAGCCGGTCGAGCAGGCGCTCGTAGTCCTCGCGCAACAGGTCATAGCGGCGCCGGAGCTGGCGCACGGCGGCATCGCCCGAAGCGGCTTCCTGCAGCCGTTCCAGCAGTGCATCGTCCGGATGGTTGCCCGTGTCGCCCACCAATACTCCCGGGAGGCCATTGGCGCCCGGGAGACAGGATGCCTAGGCGGTGTGAGCGGCCGGACTCGCGGCACGCTTCGTATCCCCACCTTCGAGCCGGTAGCCGAAGCCACGGACCGTCACCAGGTACCGCGGTTCGTGCTCCACCGGTTCCAGCTTTCGCCGGATGCGGCGGACGTACACCTTGAAGACTTCCTGTGCCTCCCGCGGGAGATACTCGTAGTCACTGGTCACAGCGTTGAGGATTTCGTGGGGGCGGAGCACACGCCCGCTGTTTCGGGCCATGTACTCCACGATCCGGAATTCCGACGCCGTGAGGGCTACGTGCGCTCCCGCGCGCTGCACCTCGCATCTATCTACATCGACGGTGAGGTCTCCGACCTGAAGCAGGCCGGACTCTTCCACGCTCTTGCCATCATACGCCCCGTGACGCCGGAGCACGGCCCGGATCTGGGCGACAATCACGCGCGCGTCGGCATCGACGTCGAGGCAGGCGTCCGCGCCGGCAAGAAGGCATTCGGCGATCATCCCGGCAGAGCCGCCGGCATGGACGGCGACCACTGGAAGGCCCTCAGAAGCCAGTTCCACAATTGCGAGCGGGGCCGTGGCAGAGCGTGGATCGACAAACCAGGCGACGACCGTGAACTCGCCGGTGAGCCCGAGCGCCAGCGCGGATTTCCCCGGTTCGCGCTCGAGGACGGCCATGCCGCCTTCGTGCAGCGCCCGCACAAACCCGCGCGTGGAGACCCCGGAGGGTGCCACCAGGAGGCAACTTTCGAAACTCGAGCGCTGAATCTTCACCAAATTCCCACCCGGGCGCCACCTTCCCGGAGCGTGGACGCTGATTATAAACATCTTTGTCAAGAGGGGAAGCCCCTGATTATGCGGAGTCGGTTCCCCGCTATCTGAGGCGCGATGGATGGGTGCCCGGGGGCAAAATTGGGGAAGATGCGGAGTATTTTCGCGCCGCATCCGGCCGAACATACCGATATGGGACACGCAGAACGCATCCACACCTACGACGACGAGCTCCATGAGCGCCGCCGGCGGCTGGCGCTCGTGCGGGAACCCATCGATTTCGAGGCAGAGCGGCTCAAGCGCCTGGTCGATAGGGCCCGCGACACGCGCGACCCGTAGCCTCCGCGGTTTGCCGGGCCAACCCCGCGCCGCCTATACTTCGGGCCAGAAATGCCTGCCCTCGAGGGGCGGGCCTCCATGCGTCCCGGAGTCTCCACATAATGCCAATTACCTCCAAGCGCGAGTGGCTGCAGGGCCCCTACGCGAAGGCCATCGAACGGGCCCCGGAACGGGCCAGGGTGTTCGAAACCACGGGCAAGATGCCCATCGAACCCATTTACACCCAGGACGACCTTCGCGATTGGGACCCGGCGACAGAGCTTGGCTTCCCCGGCGAATTCCCCTTCACCCGCGGCATCCAGCCAACCATGTACCGCGGCCGGTTCTGGACCATGCGCCAGTACGCCGGCTTCGGCACCGCTGAAGAATCCAACCAGCGCTACCGCTACCTCTTGAACCAGGGCCAGACGGGCCTTTCCGTGGCGTTCGACCTGCCGACGCAGATCGGGTACGACTCGGACGACCCGATGGCCGCTGGCGAAGTGGGCAAGGTCGGTGTGGCCATCGACTCCATCGAGGACATGCTGACGTTGTTCGAGGGCATCCCCCTCGACAAGGTCACCACCTCCATGACCATCAACGCCACGGCATCTATCTTGCTGGCGCTCTACGTGGCGGTGGGAAAACACCAGGGCGTCAGCCCCGATAAGCTCGGCGGCACGGTCCAGAATGACATTCTCAAGGAGTACATCGCTCGCGGGACCTACATCTACCCGCCGAAGCCGAGCATGCGGCTCATCACCGACATCTTCGCCTACTGCAAGGACGTGGTCCCGCAGTGGAACACCATCTCCATCTCCGGCTACCACATGCGCGAGGCGGGCTGCACGGCAGCGCAGGAGATTGCGTTTACCCTCGCGGATGGCATCGCCTACGTCGATGCGGCGATCTCGGCCGGCCTGGATGTCGACGACTTCGCCGGCCGCCTAAGCTTCTTCTTCGCCTGCCACAACAACTTCCTCGAGGAAGTCGCGAAGTTTCGGGCGGCACGGCGCCTCTGGGCGCGGATCATGCGCGACCGCTTCAACGCCAGGAGCCCACGCTCCCAGATGCTCCGGTTCCACACCCAGACCGGCGGCGCGACGCTCACGGCCCAGCAGCCCGAGAACAACATCGTCCGGACGGCGGTCCAGGCGCTGGCTGCCGTGCTCGGGGGCACCCAGTCCCTGCATACGAACTCGATGGACGAGGCGCTCGCGCTGCCGACCGAAAAGGCGGTGCAGATCGCTCTCCGGACGCAGCAGATCCTCGCCTACGAGAACGGTGTTGGAGACGTGGTCGATCCACTGGGTGGCTCCTACTTCGTCGAGGACATGACGAACCGCCTGGAGGCCGAGGCGCGCGAGTACATCAACACCATCGACGGTCTCGGGGGCGCTCTCGTCGCCATCGAGAAGGGTTTCCAGCAGAAGGAGATCCAGGAGGCCGCCTACCGCTACCAGATGCAGGTCGAATCGAAGGAGCGGGTGATCGTCGGCGTGAACGATTTCGTCGTACAGGAAGAGGCCGCGCCCGACCTCCTCCGGGTCGACCCATCGATCGGCCAGCGGCAGGTCGAAAAGCTCCGGGCGCTGCGGGCGAACCGCGACAATGGCGCTGTGGAGGCGCTCCTGGCGAAGTTGGAACGCGCAGCGCTCGGCACGGAGAACCTGCTGCCCATCATGGTCGAGTGTGTTGAGGCCCGCGTGACGCTCGGCGAGATCAGCCACCGCCTTCGCAAGGTGTGGGGCGAACAGCGCGAACCGGTGTTCATCTGATGACCGACGATGACGTCCGCAGCCGGGCCGATGAACGGCGCCGTCTCTTGAGCGAGCTTGAGCTCGAACGAAACCAGCTCATCCGCAACATCGAAACGTGCCGGATTCGCGACATCGAGCGGCCGTTCATCGGCGAGTGGTCGCTGAAGGACATCGTCGGTCACGTCGCATCCTGGGAGGCCGAAGTCGTGACGGCGATCCGCGAACTGCGGCACGGCGCACGGCCGGCGTTGCTGGATTTCGACCCGGCCAACCAGGACACCTGGAACAACGACCACGTCGAGCGCAAGCGGGACCTGAATTTCTGGAGCGTGCTCGAACAGCTGAAGGGAGGCCGCACGCGCCTCCTCGAAGAGATCGCGAACGTCTCGGATGAGGACCTGACCGCCGAGGGATCGCTCTACGGGCGCTTCGTCCAGGCGATGATCGACCACGACCGCGAGCACTGGCACCAGATCGCCGCCAGGCTCGCCGGGATGGAAGGCGCCCGCCGCACCGGACCACAATCGGTGGTCGAAGAAGTCACATCAAACACCTGAGGGGCACACCAACCGCATGCTGACCAAGATTCACCACGTGGGCGTCGTCGTTCATAGCGCCGATGAGGCGCTCAAGTTCTACCGCGATGCCCTCGGGCTTCCCGTCACTGCCGACCGCGTCATCGAGGACCAGGGGGTGCGCGGGGTGCTCCTGCAAATTGGCAACTCGGAGATCGAGCTGCTCGAGCCGACGCGGGACGATACCGGTGTCGCGAAGTTTCTCGCCTCCCGGGGCGAGGGCATGCATCACATCTGTTTCGAATCCGACAACGTCGAGGCGGAACTCGAGGCAGCCCGGGCAAAGGGTCTGGAGCTCATCGACCAGAAGCCCCGCCTCGGCCTCGCGGGCATGATCTGCTTTCTCCACCCGAGGGCGAACCACGGGGTCCTCGTGGAGTTCGCCACGCCGCTCGCGGAAGGGCACTGACCTCCATGGCCGGCGTTGGCGCAACCCACATCGACCACATCGTCATTTCTTCCAACGACAGTGGCACGGTGGCCCAGGCGTTCTCCGATAACCTCGGCATCGAGATCAAGCGGAAGATGATTCGGCCCGGCACCTCAGCCCAGCTGGCCTTCGCCAAGCTGCAGGAGGTCATCCTCGAGTTCGCCGGGCCGCCGCAGGTGAACCCGGGCGAAGAGGTGAAGGCGAAGCTCTGGGGCATGGTCCTCGCGGTCGAAGACATCGATGCGGCGGTCGCCCATCTCCGCGGACTCGGGTACCCGGTCAGCGACCCGCGGCCAGCTGTCCAGCCGGGCGCGAAGATCGCGTCCGTGAAGGATGGGACGAGCGGTGTTCCGTTCGCCCTCATCCAGTACAACGCTATCCCGGTGGAGGGAAACTGATATGAAAGCGAAGCGCATCGATCACGTGGGTATCGTGGTGAAGGACCTCGATACCGCGCTGGCCACCTACTCGCGCAATTTCGGGTTCACGGTCGCCCCGGGCAAGGGTGGCGAAGTTGCGGCCCTCGGCATCAAGAATGCCTTCATGCCGGTCGGCGAGAGTGACCTGGAGTTCATCCAGCCGCTCACCAGCGAGGGGCCCGTGGCACAGTTCGCGGCGGAGCGCGGAGAGGGCACGTTCCTCCTCTCGATTGAGGTCGACGACATCGAGGCGGCAGTCGAGCACCTGCGCGCGGCCGGGGCGAGGGTCGGGAATCCGAACAATGGCGTGGCGTTCGTTTCCCCGAAGTCGAGCCACGGCGTGAACCTGCAGCTGGTTCAGCGCAAATAGCGGCCGGGCGCTAACCTGAATCACACACGATGACCAACCGGGGAGAGTGACGATGAGCACAAGCACCACGACGGACCAGATCCGCGTCTTGATCGCCAAGCCCGGCCTGGATGGCCACGATCGCGGAGCCAAGGTGGTGGCCCGCGCACTTCGCGATGGTGGATGCGAGGTGATCTACACGGGTATCCGCCAGACACCGGAGATGATCGCGGAAGCAGCCCTCCAGGAAGACGTCGATGTCGTCGGGCTCAGCATCCTCTCCGGCGCGCACCTCGAGCTCTTCCCGCGGGTCGTCGAGGAGCTCAAGAAGCGCGGGGTCGACGATGTCCTGTTGTTCTGCGGCGGGATCATCCCGGAGGAAGACACAGAGGCGCTCACGAAGCTCGGCTTCCGGGCGATCTTCAGGCCGGGGACCAATACCCAGGACATCGTGAAGTTCGTCTACGACAACGTGAAGAAGTAACCGTGGACGACCTCGTCCAGCGTTTCCTCGCGGGCG
The DNA here is from genome assembly GCA_037439905.1 of Thermoflexus sp. Taxonomy (GTDB): domain Bacteria; phylum Chloroflexota; class Dehalococcoidia; order Tepidiformales; family Tepidiformaceae; genus Amarobacter. The sequence continues at coordinate 8,415 of JBBIVC010000013.1, read as the reverse complement.
ACCGCCGCGCGCTCGCCCGGATCATCAGTCGTGTCGAAAACAGCACCCCCGAGGGGCGGGACTATGTGCGTGCCTTGTTCCCCCACTCCGGGAGGGCGCACATCATCGGCATTACCGGCGGCGCCGGCTCGGGCAAAAGCACCCTCACCGGCGCGCTGGCGGGCGAGTATCGCAAACGCGGCATGACGGTCGGGATCGTCGCGGTCGACCCCTCGAGCCCCTTCACGCGGGGCGCCATCCTCGGTGACCGCATCCGCATGCAGGATCTCGCGCTCGATCCGGGCGTGTACATGCGGAGCATGGCGGGCCGGGGAGCGTTGGGCGGCCTCGCCCCTGCCATCGCCGACGTGGTTGCGGTCATGGACGCCTTCGGTTTCGACCGCATCCTCATCGAGACCATCGGCGCAGGCCAGGACGAAGTGGAGATCGCCGGCACCGCGATGACCACGATCCTCGTCAACAACCCTGGCACGGGCGATGACATCCAGGCGCTCAAGGCCGGCATCATCGAAATCGCCGACATCCTGGTGGTAAACAAGGCCGACCACCCGGGCGCCGACATCCTGGTGAGCCAGCTGCAGGCGCTCCTTGCGCTGTCACCCGCCGGATCGAGGCGGCCCCCCATCTTGAAGACGACGGCCACCAGGGGAGAGGGACTCGAGGCCCTTGCCGATGCGATCGCGGAACACTACCAGTACCTCTCGGATTCCGGACTGCTGGCGAAGCACCGTGAAGAAGATGCCCGCCACCAGGTCCTCTCCATCACGCGTCAGATCGTCCTGGAACGGATCCGGGCCGCCACGCCGGAGGCGGAACTGGAAGCGCTGGTCAAGCGCGTGGCCGCCCGCGAACTCGACCCGCACAGCGCTGCAGAGGACCTTGCCGCCTCTGTCCTGAACTGAGCCGCCGGAGCGTGCACGGCCGCGTGGTACCATCAGCCGGATGACTGCTCAACGCATCCGCGTCTGGTTCCGGAAGGGCGATCGCGTCCGCTACATCTCGCATCTCGACGTGCTTCGCTTCTGGGAGCGCGCCATCCGGCGAGCGGGACTGCCCCTCTCCTATTCGCAGGGCTTCACCCCGCACCCCAGGCTCGCCTTCGCATCCCCGCTGCCGCTCGGTTTCACCGCTGAGCGTGAGGTGATGGACGTCACGCTCGACGCGGCAGTGCCCCTCGATGAGTTCGCGCGGAGACTCCGGGCAGAAGCCACGGGGGACCTCGCCGTGGTGGCCGTTGAGGAAGTAGCCGTGGGCGCACCGCCGCCCCAGGCAGCCATGCTCTGGGCCGATTACAGCGTGGCGATGCCCGGCCTCACGCCATCGGAGGCGCAGCGAGTGATCGATGAATTCACCCGGCAGACCACCTTCCCATGGCGCGAAGAACGGGGCGAGCGCATCCGCGAGTACGACCTTCGCGCGGCGACAGCATGGGTGCGATGCACGCCGGCTGATGGCGGCACCGTGCTCGCGACGCGCATGCAGGCCGACCAGGCGCTGACGGCCCGCCCGGAGGCGCTGGTTGCGGCGCTGTTCCCGGGCCGCGAATGCGGTCCGATCACGCGGGATGGTATCGTCCTCGACGAGCGTTCAAAGGCCAGGGAGCTATGGCGGCGGTTCGGCCAGTACCAATAGGAGAGATCACGATCCGGCCGGCCACCTCCGGCGATGGGCCTGCCCTCTTCGGGATGTGGCAACGAGCCCGCGAACATAACGCGCTGGTCGACCGCCGGATCATCCCGGCCCCGGTGTCGCAGCCGGAGTTCCTCGCTCAATTGCACGAGATCCTCGATCGCCGGCAATCAACGGCCTTCGTCGCGGAGGTCAACGGCGATCTCGCTGGCTTCATCAGCGGCGGCGTCGAAGCCAACCCGCCCGACCGGTTGCCCGAGCGCCACGCGACCATCGGCTACCTCTATGTCGAGGAGCGCTACAGGCGACGTGGGGTGGGACGCGCACTATTTGGGGCAGTCGCCCGCTGGGCCCGGGACATCGACGGGGTGTCGCACTTCGAGATGACTGTCGTGGCAGCTGACGCCGCCGCCGCCGCATTCTGGCGGTCCATCGGCTTCTCGCCGTTTATCTCCCGGCTGTGGGCGCCGCTGAGTGCGCCCGAGCAAGACGCATGAGCGCCATCTACCTGGTCCGTCACGGAGAAACCGCGTTCAACCGCGATGGCAGGGGCCTTGGGCGCTCCGACATCGCCCTGACGGACCTGGGCGAGCGGCAGGCTGAGGCGGTAGGCCGGGCGTTCTCCGGCGTGCCGATCGCGCACCTTTACTCCAGCCCGCTGGTGCGGGCTCGCCGGGTCGCCGAGGCGATCGGGCGTGTGGCCGATGTCGCCGTGGAGACGCGTGAGGAGCTCACCGAAATGGATGTGGGCGAGACCGAAGGGCTCGACTTTGCGCACATGCGCGCGGCATTCCCTGAGTTCATCCGCGCCTGGGCCGGACCCGACGCCGTGGACACGCCCTTGCCGGGTGGGGAGAGCCTCCGCGATGTGGCGGCGCGCATTGCGGAACTTGCCGCCGGGATAAAGGGCGCCACGGAAGGCGACATGGTCATCGCCTCGCACAACTTCGTCATCAAGGCCCTCCTTTGCACCCTGCTCGATGTGCCGCTCGAAAACTTCCGCGCGTTCCAGGTCGACCTTGCATCGATCAGTGAGCTGAGCGTCCGCAACGGCCGCGTCTCCGTTCGCCGGTTGAACGACGTGTGCCATCTCGATGCCTTGAATCTTGCCCCTGCGGCGCGTAGCGTTTGACTCCAGCGTATGGGAGCGCTCCAGGGTACCCGCACCCGCCTCGTCGTCTTCGCGTGCCTGGCCGTTGCCGGGTATTTCGCCTATACCGCGGCTACCGGCTGGATCCGCAACCAGCAGCTGTCCGACGACCGGGCTGCGGCAGAACGCCGGCTACAGGAGCTAGAGGACAAGAAGGCGTACCTGGAAGCGGTCCGCGACTACGTCGGGTCGGACGCCTATGTCGAGCAGCAGGCCCGCCGCCAGCTCGGCTACATTCGTGAGGGAGAGGTCCCCTTTGTGGTCACCAGCCCCCCTGTCCGGGACGACGGGAACCCCACCGGATCCTGGTGGGAGCGGCTCTTCCCCCGTTAGGCCTGTCTTCGACCGCGTTTGCCGTGACGTCGTGGCGCTTGCAACGCGTGAGCGGATGTTCCGGCGCGTCTCCAAAGTGCTTGCTGCGGTCTCCGGTGGCCCCGACTCGGTCGCCATGTTGCTGGTGGTCCTCGGACTGCGCGAACGATTCGGGTTTGATGTGGAGGCGGTTCATTTCGACCACAAGCTCCGCCCGGAATCGGCCACTGAGATGGAATCCGTGAGGGCGCTGTGCAAGGAGCTCGGCGTTGAGTGCGTGACCGGCGAGGGCGATGTCGCCGCCGTGGCCGCCAGGCAGCGGCGTGGCATCGAAGAGACTGCCCGGATGATGCGCTACCAGTTCTTGGCGTTCGTCGCCGAGAAGGAGCACGCGGACTGCGTTGCGACAGGCCACACCGCCGACGACCAGGCGGAGACGGTCCTCATGCGCATCGTCCGCGGGTCGGGCATTCGCGGTATCCGCGGGATGCTCCCGGTCGCGAGCGTCCCCGGCGCCGGGGAACGGCGGCTGGTGCGGCCACTGCTCGAGACGAGCCGCAGGGACACCGAGGCGATCTGCCGGGAGTTCGGCGTCACGCCCATCTCCGACCCGGGCAACGTCGACCCGGCGTTCACCCGGAGCCGGGTGCGCGGTGAGGTGCTCGACGCGCTGCGTTCGCTCAATCCAGCGGTCAGCGACGCGTTACGCGGGCTCGCATCGAGCGCGCGCGAAGCCTTCGAACACGTGGAGCGCCAGTCGTTCGGGGTGCAGCCCCGGGAACGCGGCCCAATCGGCGCCATTCTCTCGCTCGACGCGTTCCGGCAGTTGCCATCGGAGGCGCTCACCCTGGTGATCGAGCGCGAGGCGGCGTTTTACCACTTGCGGCCCGCCATCAACCGGACGCGGCTCGGCAACCTGCGTGGGGTGCTCGAAAGAGGCGCCGGCAGCATCAGCTTCGGCGACACCATGGTTGAGGTGTCGTGCGGCCAGGTGCGCATCGGGCCGAGGCTCGAACCGGTCGAGCCCTTCCCTGCCGCCATCCTCAACGTCCCTGGAAGCACCCGCGCGGGCCCGTGGCGCATCGATGTCCTCACCGCTGCGCCGGGTGAGGTGGCCGGGATGCCAGTGCTGGCGATGGGCGAAGGGGCGGCGCAGGGGGCGCTGCGGGTGCGCCCGCTGCAACCGGGCGACCGCATCGCGTGGCGGGGGATGGTGCGGAAGGTCTCGGACCTCCTGGTGAATGAGAAAGTGCCCGCGTGGGAGCGCCCGGGCATCGTTGCGCTCGCCGATTCCACGCGCGTCCTCGGGCTCTTCGCAGCCACTCGCGTGTTCCCGGCCGACATGGGAGGAGAGCCCGCGCTCTGGGTTCGGCTGGCCGCGATGCCCCGGCCCTGAGCCCGGGTCCGGAGGCGACAGGAGGCAGGGGTCAGTCCCGGCGGAACTGCTGGAGGAACGCGCCCAGCCTGGCATGCAGCCCGGGCTCGGCAGCGAGGAGGCCGCGAACGTACGGTTCGGCCTGGTTGAACACCAGCGGGTCTCCCAGGACGCCGGTGACGCGCAGGCCGGTGGCAAGGCAGAGAGCCGCGCCCGCCGCTACGTCCCACTCGGCGCGGCCATAGCCAGTGACCACGGCATTGCCTTCGCCGCGCGAAAGGAGCGCCAGGCGGTAGGCGACGCTGCCGACGCCGCGTGGCCTGGCGCCGCGGGGAAGCGGTGGCATCTCATCGTGCGCCTGCTCGCCCCGTCCCACCAATACCTCGAATGGTGTGCCCGTTGGCTCGGTGGGCTGGCGCTCAACCGCGGACAGGCACTCGGACGCAAAGAGCTCGCCGGTGGCAGGATTGAGGACGACGCCGAGGGCCGGGCGGCCCTCGATCGCCAGTCCCACTGAGATCGCGTACTGGGGGATGCCCTGGAGGTACTCACGGGTGCCGTCGATGGGGTCGACGATCCAGACCCGTTCGCGGTCCAGGCGGTGGGCCGTGTCCGCATGCTCTTCGCTCAGCCAGCCATCGGCGGGAAAGGCAGCCGTGAGCTTCTCATGGAGGATCTCAGCGGCGCGGATGTCGGCCTCCGAGACCAGCTCCCAGCCTTCCTTGCGCCCATACCGCACACCATCGCGCCGGAGGCGGATGACCTCATCACCCGCGGTGCGGGCGGCTTCGATGGCAGTGCGAAGTTCCTGGGCGAGCACTCTTCCATTGTGCCCGCTCGCGGCAGTGGCGGCACGCTCAGCTAAACGCGGCGAAGAGCTCCTCGAACGCCTTCACCTGGCCCCCGCTGGTGGACGACGGCACCAGGATCGGCGTCTTCACGCCGGCCGCGAACCAGGCCTCCAGTCCTTCAAGCACCTGCTTCCTGGTCCCGTAGAGGGTCGCGTCGGCGAGCCAGCGCTCGGTCATCAGTCCGGGGAGGGCGTCGCGGTCGCCGCGGGCAAGGGCGGCCTCAATGGCCTCCATCTCCTCGGTGTACCCCGCTTCCTTCCAGTAGTTCCGGTAGTTCGGCAGCATCACGTAGCCGGTGAGCGTGCGCTTCATGACGTTCGCCGCAGCGGCCGGGTCGTTGTCGTCGATGCACGTCGGGATCATGTCGCCGATGAAGAAGTCCCCGTTGCGCTTCTCTTCGGGGATGAGCGAGAGCGAGTCGGGGATGTGAGAGCGAGACGCGTTGGCCCAGACCGCACCCTCGGCGATTTCCACCGAAAGCTGGACCATCTTCTTGCGCAGGGTTGCGAGAACGATGGGCGGCAGGGGCCCGGTCTGTTGCGCGGCCGCGCGCATTCGCTCCACATAACTGCGAATGTCGCTGAGCGGCTTCCCGGTCTGGACGCCGAGGCGGGCGTTCGCCGGGGCGTGGCTGACGCCGATACCCAGGTAGAAGCGGCCGTCGCTGATCTCGTGGATGTACGCGGCGGACTGGGCCAGGTCGAACGGCACCCGGTAGTAGATGGGGATGATGGAGGTGCCGAACTTGATTTCGTTCGTGGCGTGGGCGATGGAGAGGCAGAGCCCCATGCCATCGCCGAAGCTCGCGCAGAAGATCCCTTGGAAACCCGCCTTTTCGAGCTTCCGGGCGGTCTCGACAGTCCATTTGCGCCGGCCAGGCGCGGCAGCGAGGGCGACTGCAGGCATCTGCATGGGTTGTTCTCCGTGGTGACGTGGGTGTGGTGGGAGACTATACCGGGGCGCTGCTGCTGGCGCCCACAACGCGGCGCACGCGGTGGAGGAGCGAATCCCGTGGGCGAGCAGCGACCACCGGAATCCCGTGGCGCAGCCCTTCCGATGCGAGCCAGTTACCATAACGCCATGACACTTGAACGCCTCGCTCGTGCCAGGCCGCGGTCATCTTCCGGGTCCTGCGGGACTCCATGGCGATCCGGACCTCGTCGATGTTGGGCTCGTGCAGAACCAGGGCCGTGATTCTGGCGCCATCGAGCGCGAGGCCGGCAAGGAATTCCGGGACGAGCCACGAGCCGTCAGCCACCAGGGCTTCATGCGACTGAAGCTCGAACGCCAGGGCTCTGGGCAAGGCCTGGCACACGAAGCGCGAAGTGGCGATGTGGTGCTCGACGAGCGCCTCCAGCGGGTCATCGCTGGATCGGACGCGCTCGTCGACCCGCAAGAGCTGGTACTCGGGCGAGTCCTGGGGGAAGACGCCCTGGAGCGCCACCCAGATCGTGTCCAGCTGGAGCCACCCGGCGTTCAGCTCGTCGGCAAGTGCCCGGGCTGTCGTCGATTTACCCGCGCCAGCCGCTCCACCCAGGAGAACGACCTGCTTTGTCACCGCTTGAAGCGCAGGGCCCGGCCGCTTCCAACGCCCGTGTGTTTCCCGTCCTCGTATGCCACCTGGCCGTTCACCACCACCATCGAAATGCCTTTCGGTTCCCGCTTGGGGTCTTCGTAGGTGGCCAGGTCCGCGACCGTATCCGGGTCGAAGAGCACCAGGTCGGCCCAGTAGCCCTCCTTCACCAGCCCCCGGTCCACCAGCCCGAAGCGCTCGCACGAGGCGCTGGTCATGCGCCGGATCGCCTCCTCGAGGGTGAGCACCTGGCGTTCCCGGACATAACGAGCGAGTACGCGGGGCATCGTGCCGTACAGCCGTGGATGTGGGTTCCCCTTGAGCACCGGGATGCCGTCCGATCCCACCAGCATCTTCGGGTGCCGCAGGTTCGTCTCGATATCCGCCTCGTCGATGATGAAGTGGATGCAGATGACCTGCCGTCCTTGCGGGCTGGTCACGATCTCCCTCACCGTGTCCTCGATGGTCCAGCCCCGCTCCCGAGCGATGTCCGGCACCATACGGCCTTCGAACTCGCGGTAGTCGGGACAGCTGGCGATCATCACGCCCATGGCCCACTCGGTGTCGATGTTGTCGAGGTTCACGTACTGCCACATGGGGCCGCTGCCGGCGGTGTAGGGGTACACATCGAGGGTGATATCCATGCCCTCGGCGTTGGCGGCGTCGACCATCGCCAGGGAGTCCTTCACGCGGCCCCAGTTCCGCCGCCCGGCTGCCTTGTGGTGCGAGATGTGTAGCGGGATGTGCGCTTCGCGGGCGATGTGCATGGCCTCGGCGACGGCATCGAGCAACTTGTCGCCCTCGTTGCGCATGTGGGTCGCGTAGATGCCGCCGTGGGGCGTGCACTCGCTCGCCAGGGCGACCACTTCTTCGGTGGTGCTGTAACGGCCCGGTTCGTAGATCAGGCCGGTGGAGAAGCCCACGGCGCCCTGCTCCATCGCCCGCGCGACATGGCCGCGCATCTCGGCGATCTCGTCCGGCGTGGCGGCACGTTTTTCGAGACCGACCACGTGCGCTCGCACCCGGTTGTGCCCAACGAGCATGGCGTTGTTGATCGCCGGTCGCTTGGCCGCGCAGGCCTCGAAATAGGAGTCGAGGTCCGTCCATCCGGCGCCGGGGCCGGAGATATCCCCGGGCATGTACTCGCGCCCGGGGTCGTTCGGGATGGTGCTGAAACCGCAGTTGCCGCTGATATCGGTGGTCACGCCCTGGGCGAGCTTGAACGCCATGTCCGGGTGCCGCAGGAAGGCGCCATCGTCGTGCGAGTGGGTATCGACGAACCCGGGGCACAGCACCAGGCCCCGCGCGTCGATTTCCCGCGCACCGCCCGGTGCCTCGCCCACTGAGACGATGCGCCCTTCGGCCACGGCCACATCGCCTTCGAAAGCGGGCGAACCAGAACCGTCGATGACGCGGGCGTTGCGGAAGACGAGGTCGTTTGGCATGGGGGCGATTCTATGCCAGTTGGAACCCATTCCGTCAGCCTCCGCCGAAGGCCGCGCGATGGTTCGCGCCCAGCAGCGAT
>JBBIVC010000012.1:0-18795 GCA_037439905.1 Thermoflexus sp. | reverse complement strand
TTGTGGGGGAAACAATATCGAAATGGACGGCGAACGGGCCCGGACAGGGCTCGAAGCCAGGCCACCAACCGAATCAGCCCAACTCTCAAAACCACAGGTCACTTCCGGAGGAAGTACATGAAGCGCAGGACTCTTGATTTCATCTTTTCGGGTGGCGGTCTCCTTCTCGCCATTTTGCTCCTCGTTCTCGGATTTGTGCTCGCCGACCAGGCAGCATTCGCCGAGGATTATGTGAGAGACCAGCTCCGCGAACAGAAGATCACGTTCGCCAAAGCTGAAGATCTCACCGACGAGGAAAAGAACTGGAAGGAAGGCTCGAAGTGCCTCCTCGAATACGCCGGCCAGCAGATGGAGACCGGTAAGCAGGCGGAATGCTACGCCAACTACTACATCGCAATGCACATGCGCCGCTCCGCCGCCAACGCCGCCGTCGACGGCCAGAAGATGGGCTGGGACAACGAAACCTACGCCACGATGGGCCCCATCCGCACGGCCCTGCAGGCCGAAGTCAACAAGGCCAAGGAAGCCGGTGACAAGGCCGCCCAGGACGCCGCCCAGAAGAAGCTCGATGCGGCTACCTCGCTTCGGAGCACCTTCCAGACAGGCGAGACCCTCCGCGGTCTGCTCCTGACCACCTACGGCTTCAGCATCTTCGGCGAGAAGGCCGACCTGGCTGCCACGGTCTGCTACATCATCGGAGGCCTGCTGATCGTCCTCTCCATCGCCGGGTTCATCCACGCAATCATGACCCCGCCCGACAAGATCGCGCTCGGCGGCAAGTAACCGGCACCGGCTGGCTCACCGGCCGCCAGGCCCCCCACAGCAACCACAACTCCCCGAAGGGCCGGCAGATGCCGGCCCTTCCGCATTTCCCGGGCTCCTGGTCACGACCCGGACAAGCCCGCCTTCAGCCAGCCGATGTGCTCATCGAAATGCTCATAGGTGTTCCCAATCACCCAGCCCACCACCGGACGCGGGTTGTGCGCGCCGTCAGCAGGCTGGTAGTGGGAGTAGGGCAACTGCAACTGCGCATCCGTCATCCCCTCCAGGGTCGCCACCACCTGTGCGTGACTGGCCTCCAGCCGCTCCCGGCACCGGGCTGGAGGCGTCCTCAGGGCGCGGACCGCGAGGATCTCGTTCACGGCGTCCGTGTCGTGCCGCTCCCAGGCTTCCTCCGGGATGCCCATCGCCGCCGCCCGCGATTCACCACGCAACAGCGCCAGGAGCGACTCCTCCCAGTCGGCAAGGTGTGCCACGTGCACCTTCACCGGCCACCCGTCACCCAGCGGCCGCTCCCAGTCGCCTGGCTGCAGCGAAGCCAATATCGATTCCAGTTCGTGCCAGCGCTCTCCGATGCGGTGCAGCACCTCCCGCGTCGAGAACTCCCGGGGCCTCTCGGTGGTCATGGTTGGCCTCCTTGTCACAGCGTCCAACGGCGAACGAGGCTCCCCGGTAACGCGAAAGGCCGCCCGGGAAGGCGGCCTTTCGCTTCAACCTGGCTCGCTGCGCGTTATGCGCGCGGCAGGCCAAGCCCGCGGGTCGCGATGATGTTCCGCTGGATTTCGCTGGTCCCGCCCTCGATCGTGTTCGCGATCGAGCGCAGGTACATGTACTTCACCCGGCCCCTCATCGGAGGAGTTGGCCCGGCGGTCTTCGCATCGAGCTGCCCGTACAGGCCGAGGACGTGCATGCCCGTGCGCTGGATGCGCTGATTCAGCTCCGTCCCGTACAGCTTGGCGACGCTGGCCTCGTGGCCTGGCGCCACGCCTTCCTTCGCCTGGATCGAGACGATCTTGAAACTCATCATCGTGGCCACGCCGGCCTCGACGTAGCGCTCCACCAGCTCGTGCCGCAGCGCCTGGTTGTGGCCGAGCGTGCTCATCCCGTTGGCCCGGTTCTCGCGCGCGAACTTAATCAGGTCCTCGACGGTCTGGCGGGCGCCCACGGCGCCGCCGATGTTCGAGCGCTCGAAGCTCAGCGTTGTCTGAGCCAGGTACCAGCCCCGGTTCTCTTCGCCGATGATGTTCTCCTTCGGGATACGCACATCCTCGAAGAACACCTCGTTGAATTCGTGCGTGTAGGCAGCGTTGATGAGCGGGCGCACTGTCACGCCGGGCGCCTTCATGTCGGCAATGAAGTACGTGATGCCGCGATGCTTCGGCGCATCCGGGTCGGTCCTCGCAAGCAGGATCATCCACTTCGCGTTGTGTCCGCCCGAAGTCCAGATCTTCTGCCCGTTGACCACGTAATCGTCGCCGTCGCGCACGGCGCGGGTCTGGATGGAGGCCAGGTCCGAACCGGCCCCCGGCTCGCTGTAGCCCTGGCACCAGGTCACTTCACCCGCCAGCATCTCCGGCAGGTACTTCTTCTTCTGCTCTTCGGTCCCGTGGACGATGAGCGTGGGTCCGGCGAAGCCGATGCCGATGCCGCCCGGCCGCGGCAGGCGGGCTTCAGCCAGCTCCCAGTTGAAGACGAACTGCTCCATCACCGACATGCCGGCGCCGCCATACTCCTTCGGCCACGCCGGGGCGATCCAATTGCGCGCCGCGAGCGCTTTCGTCCACTCCTTGCTGCCGCCGTAGAAGCTCTCGGCGTCCTCGCGCCCCGCGCGGGCCTTTGGCCCTTCCTTGGCGATGAAGTCGCGCACTTCCTGCCGGAACGCGGCCTCTTCCGGTGTGTCGCGGAAGTCCATGTGCATTTACCTCGGGTCCTGGTATCGGTGGGGAAATTGTACTCCCCCCGGGCGCTCTCCGCTGCCGGCGTGGGCGAACTCCCACAGGTCTGCGTGCGCCCGGCTACAGAAGCATGTTCACCTCGTGGCGCACCATACTGTCCGGACTGGATATGGAGGTTTGTCGATGGCTACCTGGCAGGAGTTTGAGGCCGCCGCTCCCGAGCTCGCGCGCCTGACGCGCGAACGCTTCGAGGCGAGCGGATTTGTGATGCTCGGCACCCTGCGCAAGAACGGTTGGCCCCGCATCAGCCCCATCGAGTACACGATCTGGCAGGGTGAGCTCACGCTTGGCGGCATCTGGCAGTCGCGCAAGATGCTCGACCTGCTCCGCGACCCCCGCTGCACCCTCCACAGCGCCACCACCAACAAGAACGGCCAGGAAGGCGATGTGAAGTTGTATGGCCGGGCTGCCCCGCTCGCCGCCGAGCGCGAACCCGCCTACTGGCAACACATCTTCGAAACCCAGAACTTCCAGCCGGGTGGTCCGGCGCACGTGTTCACCATCGACATCGAATCGGCCGCCTACATCCGCTTCACACCCGAAGGTGAGCAGCGCACGCTCACCTGGCCCGGGGGGCATTGGCGCGTCTCCAGGCCCTGAACGTCGTCCATGTGTTGCGAAAGGCCTGCGCGCCGCGCCGGCTACCGGGGCTCGCGCCACATCAGCCAGATCGGTGGCCCGCCGTTCGGCACCTGGAACACCTCCGTCACCCTGAACCCGTTGCGCTCGTAGAGCGGGACGTTCCGCTCCTTCGAGCTCTCGAGGTACGCGGGCGTGCCTTCGCGGTCGCAGCGCTCGAGGACGGGGGCCATCAGCTGCGTCCCGATCGAACGGCCCTGCTGCTCGGGTTCCACGCCGAGCGCGAGAAGGTACCAGTGGGGCGTGCGTGGATGCTTCTTCTCGATCGCATTGAGACCCGCCATGACGGCGGGCACCCGCCGCAAGCTCGCTGTTCGCACCACCGATGGCGTGAGCGCCAGCTGCTGCAGCAGGCCCATCTTCCACTTCCCGGGGGGAGCCCAATAGGCGCCCCCCAGGATGCCGTCTGTCGTGTATATCTCGTCGTGGCGCGCCGTGATCCTGAACGCCACGTCCATGAAGTCGTAAATGCGCCGCGCGCGTTTCCCATCCTGTGCCGCGAACCAGTTCGCGATCGGGTCGTCGTCGAACGCGCGCGCCATCACGGCGGTGAGCTGTTCCCGCTCTCCGGTGGTGTGCCTCCGCACGTGCACCTGGAGCGCTTCGGGCCTGGTCGACTGCTGTACCTGGGTCATCTGAACTCCCTCCCATGTCCCACAGTCATGGTACGCACCAGCGCAAGGGGCCATGGAGGCGGCTCGCGGCGCCGGGCGCTACGATCCGCCACATGCCGACCACTGCTTCGTTCAATCCGCCTTCCCGCATCCTGATGGGCCCCGGCCCGAGCGGCGCCCATCCGCGCGTCCTGAAAGCCATGACCGCTCCGATCCTCGGCCACCTCGATCCCGAGTTCCTGCGCATCATGGATGAGTGCAACGACATGCTTCGCGAGGTGATGGGCACCGCCAACCGGATCACGCTCGCCACCCCCGGCACTGGCACGAGCGGAATGGAGGCCGCGGTGATGAACCTGGTCGAGCCCGGCGATAGGGTCGTCGCCGGGATCTGCGGCTACTTCGGCGAGCGCATCGCCGTGATGGCAGAACGGGCGGGAGGCGAAGTGACCCGCGTCCAGGCGCCATGGGGGTCCCCCACCGACCTGGCTGCTGTCGAATCCGCCGTCCGCGCAGCTGGCAACGTAAAGCTCATCGCCATCGTCCACGCCGAGACGTCCACTGGCGTCCAGACGCCCGTCGAGCCTTTCGCGAAGCTCGCCCGCGAGCATGGGGCGCTCCTGCTGGTGGACTGCGTCACCTCGCTTGGTGGCATCCCCGTGACCGTCGACGCCTGGGGCGCCGATGCGGTGTACGCCGGCACGCAGAAGTGCCTGAGCGCGCCTCCCGGCATGGCCCCTCTCACCATGTCGCCCCGCGCCTGGGACGCGGTGAAGGCTCGCGAGGTGCCGTGCAACAGCTGGTACCTCGACCTCAGCCTGCTCGAGGCCTACTGGGACGAGCGACGCGCCTATCACCACACCGCGCCGATTTCCATGGTCTACGCGCTCCACGAAGCCCTCGCCCTCGTCCTCGACGAGGGACTCGAGCGGCGATGGGCCCGTCACGAGCGCAACGGACGGGCGCTCCAGGCCGGGCTCGAAGCGATGGGCCTCGAACTCCACGCCGATGCCGGCTACCGCCTGCCCGTGCTCACCACGGTTCGCATTCCCGCTGGCATCGACGATGCGCGGGTCCGCGGAGCGCTCCTCGAACGGAACAGCATCGAAATCGGTGGTGGCCTCGGAGAACTGCGCGGCAAGGTCTGGCGCATCGGCCTGATGGGCGAGAGCTCAACGCCGGGCAACGTCCTCCTGGCGTTGAACGCGCTGGGCAAGATCCTCCGCGAACAGGGCTTCGCCGCCGATCTCCGCGCCGCAGTCGAGGCGGCCTCCGGCAGGCTGGGCGAGTAGGCTTCGTTCTCGCCACTTGAACCTTTTGATGATTGTCGATAGAGTTTGTCAACAATCAGGGAGGTTCACGCATGCAGGCTGGTGCAACGGCCGCCGCCGCTTCGCCGCGTCTGCCCGCAAACACGCTCACCGTCGCGGGCGCGTTGCTCTTCATCATCGTGGCAGCCGTTTTCACCGGCTCGAAGGATTTCGAGCTCGGGGCGTTCTGGCTGATTGGCGTGGCGTTCGGCGTCATTGTGCAGCGCAGCCGCCTCTGTTTCGCCGGCGCCTTCCGCGACCTGATCATGTCCGGCGATGGCCGCCTGATGCGCGCGCTCATCATCGGACTCGCGATCACGACCGTTGGCTTTGGCATGCTGATGGCGAGGTTCGTGCCCGACCCGTCGTTCAACGTTCTCCCGCCTGGCGCCCACATCCAGCCCGTGGGGTTCGCCACCGTCGTTGGAGGCGTCCTCTTCGGCATCGGCATGGTCCTCGCCGGCGGATGCGTGTCGGGCACGCTCTGGCGGATGGGCGAAGGCTACCTGAACTCCTGGGTCGCGATGGCCGGCATCCTCTTCGGGCTCTGGAGCGCCTCGAAGACGTGGGACTGGTGGTACGACAACGACGTCAGCAAGCGCGAAGCCACCTGGCTGCCAACCGAGCTAGGCCTCACCGCTTCCATCATCCTCACGCTTGCCGTCCTGGCCGCTGCCTACGTCGCAATCCTCTGGTGGGAGCTGCGCACCCCGCGGCTCCCAGGGCCAACGCCGAAGCCCATGCCACCGGCCTTCACCCTTCGCGACCACCTGCGCAATTCGTGGGATACCGTCTTCGGGGGCAGGGGCTGGAGTTACACCACCGGCGCAATCGCTCTCGCCGTGCTCTCGATCGTCGCCTACAACCTGCAGAGCCCTCTTGGTGTCACGGGTGGCCTCGCCCTCTGGGCCGATAACGCCGCGAAGGTGGTCGATGCGGGCGGGCTCCCCCTCAAGGGCGCCGACCTCCTCGCCGGGTGCTCCTCCGCCGCAGCTGGCGCCGAGTGGCTGACCATTCGCACCACCACCATGACGGGTCTGGTCATGGGGGCGTTCACCGCCTCGGTCCTCTCCGGCGAATTCAAGGTCAGGTTCTCCCGCAACATCGCGCGTTATCCCCAGCTCATCATCGGCGGGGTGGCGATGGGCTACGCCTCGGTCCTCGCCGTCGGCTGCACCATCGGCGCCTTCTTCTCGTCGATTCCCTCGCTCGCGCTGGCGGGATGGCTCTATGCCATCGCCCTCGCCGCGGGCGCGTTCATTGGCGTCCAGGTCATCCGCCGCCTGCCCTGAGGCGGCTGTCACACACCCGGGACCAGGAGGTTCACCACATGAGGATTGATGTTCGCGGGGAGATGTGCCCGTACCCGGCCATGAAGGCGAAGGAAGCCCTCAAGAAGCTTCCCGCGGGCGAACGGCTCGAACTCATCACAGACCACGCCCCGGCCCTCTCGACCGTCCCCTGGGAGGGCGCCAAGCTCGGATTCCTTTCCGAGATTGCCCCCGGCGGCCCGGGCGAGTGGGTCATCACCCTCGAAAAGTCGAGCGCGCCAATCGACCAGCGGCAGGCTCTTGCCGCCATCGCCGCCCGGGCGGCCGAGCTCGCCTCGGGCGAAGCCTAGCTTCCAGGAGTCACCCCAGTGAAAAGACGTTCCCTGCTCGCGCTGCTTCTTGTAGCAGCCCTCACCGCCCTCCTCGTCGCCTGCGGCGGAGACGACGAAGACCAGTCCCCCGGGTCCCCGGCATCGGAAGGCACCTCCGCCCAGGGCAACGCAACGCCCGCGGCCCAGGCGTCGCCGACCATCGACCCCAACGCCTACGCCCGGCCCGAGCTCCTCACCGAGACCGCCCAGCTCCAGAAAATGCTTGGCGACCCGTCGCTCGTGATCGTCGACCTGCGCAAGAAGGAGTCCTACGACGCCGGGCACATCCCCGGCGCCGTCTGGTACGACACCGCCTTCCTCAAGGACCCGGACGAGAAGCTCTACGTCATCAACGAAAAGCTCTTCGCCGAAAAGGTTGGCGAAATCGGCATCGACACCTCGAAGAAAGTCGTTGCCTACGACGACGGCAACGGCCTCTGGGCCACCCGCTTCTGGTGGGTGCTCTGGTACTACGGCCACGAGGGCTCAGTCCTCAACGGCGGGTTTGCGAAGTGGCAGAAGGACGGCCTCGCCGTCTCGAAGGAAGCCCCCGCGGTGACGAAGGCAGTCTTCAAGCCCTCAGTCAACGACGACGTGATCTGCGCGCTCGACTACGTGCAGCAGAAGGCCGACAACCCCAACCCGAACGTGGTCATCCTCGATGTCCGGTCGCCGGCCGAATACACCGGTGCCGACGTGCGCGCTGCCAAGGGCGGCCACGTACCAAATGCCGTGAACCTCGACTGGACGCGCTCCCTCACCGAGACCCAGCCCCAGGTGTGGAAGACGGCGGCTGAGCTCCGCAAGCAGTTCGAGGAAGCGGGGATCAAGCCCGGCGCCGAGGTCATCACCTACTGCCAGACCGGCGTCCGCGCCGCCCACTCGCTCTTCACCCTCCGCCTGCTCGGCTACGACGGCCTCAAGAACTTCGATGGCTCGTGGCAGGAGTGGGGCAACAACAAGGACACCAAGGTCGCGCGCTAACCCCGCTGCCGGTGCGATCCTGGCCGAAGGGGAGGCGAGAGCCTCCCCCTCCCGATTTCATCGGCCCTTCCACTCCGGCTGGCGATGCTCCAGGAATGCCCGCACGCCCTCCTTGAAGTCCTCGCTCGCAAACATGCGATTGAGTGCCGCGGTGCTGTCCTTCAGGTGGTCGACGGGGTCCCGCGCAAGGCCCTGGTACAGCAGCCGCTTGACCTCGCCCGTCGCCAGGGGCGAACCGCGCGAGACCGTGTGGGCGAACTGCATTGAGCGCTCCATCAGCTCGGGGTCCGGCACCACTTCCTGCACATACCCCATCTCCAGCGCGCGCGTGGCGCTGATAATCTCGCCCGAGTACAGGAGGTAGGCCGCGTTCTGCAGCCCCACAATTCGGGCAAGCAGCCACGTCCCCGCAGCGGTATCCGGGATGAGCCCCCGGTGCACAAACACCCAGCCGAACCGGGCCGATTCCGCCGCGATCCGGAAATCGCACTGCAGCGTGAATTCCACACCAAGGCCCACCGCCGCGCCGTTCACCGCCGCGATGGTCGGCTTGCCGATCGACGCGAACGTCCAGGGAGCCGGCCGCGTTTGCTCATACGCGCTGGCGTAGCTCTCCGCCCTGCCGGTCGTCGGCGGCTGGCTCGAAAGCTGCTGAAGGTCCGTCCCCGCGCTGAACGCCCTGCCAACCCCCGTGAGGACCACCGCGCGCACCCGTTCGTCGGTACCGGCCCTGCGGATGGCATCCTCGATGTCCGCCAGCATCTCGTAGGTGATCGCGTTCATCTTCTCCGGCCGGTTGAAGCGCATGAGCCCAACCTGGCCTTCGACGGTGTATTCGAAATCCGCCATTTCCTCTCTCCTCCCTGTCGGTGGCGAAACAATACCCGCGCGGCAATCGCCCTGCACGCGGTGCGCGCCGCTGCCAGCGGCGGTAGGCTACGCTCCATGCCCATCCGAACTGAACGCCGCGACCGTACGTTCCTGATTACCCTCGATCGCCCCGAGGCGATGAATAGCATCGACCCCGAGATGTATCAGCAGCTCGGCGAAGCCTGGGACCAGTTCGAACACGACGATTCCCTGCTCGTGGCGGTGGTCACCGGGGCGGGAGAGAAGGCGTTCTGTTCGGGGCGCGACCTGGTGAAGAGCGTCCAGGATGTTTCGAACGACTGGAGCCAGCAGCGCGGGGGCGGCCGGCTCACCCCGGAAGGCATCTGGAAGCCGGTTATCGCGGCGATAAACGGCCACTGCCTGGCGGCCGGGCTCGCTCTCGCGCTCGGGTGCGACCTCCGTGTCGCCAGCCCCAACGCGACGTTTGGGACCATGGCCGCCAGGCGCGGCATCGTGGCCGGCGGTGGCCAGACGCAGCGCCTCGCGCGCTACATCCCCTTCGGCATCGCCATGGAGATGATCCTCTTCGCCGAGCGGATCAGCGCCGAGGACGCGCTTCGATACGGCCTGGTGAACCGGGTCGTCCCGCAGGATGAACTGTTGCCATTCGCCCTTGGGTGGGCGGAGAAACTGTGCGAGAACGGCCCCCTGGCCATGCAAGCCATGAAGCGCGCCGCGTACGAGGGTGGCTGGGACATGACCTTCCGCGACGGCATGCGCCTCGAGGCCCGCCTCTATGCCGAGATCATGAAGACCGATGACGCTGCCGAGGGCGGCCGCGCCTTTGCCGAAAAGCGCGCCCCCCGGTTCAAGGGCCGCTAACGTGAACGGCCCGCTTGAAGGCATCCGCGTCCTCGACTTCACCTGGGCCCTTGCCGGCCCCTTCGCCACCATGCAACTCGCGGACCTCGGCGCGGAGGTCGTGAAGGTCGAATATCCCGAGACCCACGAAAAGGAACGCGGTTTCGGGCCGTACCTCGATGGCATCTCCACCTTCTTCTTCAGCCCTAACCGTGGCAAGAAGGGCATCGCCATCGACCTGAAGGCGCCGGAGGGCAAGGAGCTGGTCCGGCGCCTCGCCCGCGCCGCCGACGTGGTCACCGAAAACTTCCGCCCCGGC
This sequence comes from Thermoflexus sp., assembly GCA_037439905.1. Lineage (GTDB taxonomy): Bacteria > Chloroflexota > Dehalococcoidia > Tepidiformales > Tepidiformaceae > Amarobacter. The sequence goes on along the minus strand of JBBIVC010000012.1, from coordinate 8,860 downwards.
ACCATGGACCGTCTCGGCCTGGGCTACCGCGCGCTGCGCGAGGTGAACCCCCGGCTCATCTACGCAGCCCTCAGCGGATTCGGACAGACCGGCCCCTACAGCTCGATGGCGGCCGTCGATGCCGTGGCCCAGGCCATGGGTGGCACCATGTCGCTCAACGGGGAGAAAGGCGGGCCTCCCATGCGCGTCGGCGTGAGCATCGGCGACATGGTCGGCGGCCTCTACCTGGCCGTTGGCATCCTGGCTGCCCTCCGGGCACGAGACATAACTGGCGAAGGGCAGATGCTCGACGTTGCCCTCATGGAGGCCCAGATGGCGCTCTGCGAGAACGCCATCGTCCGCCACTCCGCATTCAACGAGCACCCCACCCGCCAGGGGAGCCGCCATCCCCTGCTCGCCCCCTTCGGACCGTTCCCCACCCGGGACGGCTGGATCGTGATCGCCAATGTGAAGGAGTGGGAACTCTTCTGCGCTCTCCTCGGCCGCGATGACATGGCGATCGATGAGCGCTTCGCCACCAACCGCGCTCGCCTGGAGAACATCGACCTCCTCGAAGAGCAGCTATGCGCGACCCTGGCGGAAAGAACGACCGAAGAGTGGTTCGAACTCCTCGAACCCGCGAACGTCTGCGCCATCGGCAAGGTCAACTCGATTGCCGACCTCTTCCACGACCCCCACGTCGCCGCACGGAACATGCTGGTCGATATCCCCATGCCGTACGGGAAGCCGGGCGCCCTGAAGTTGCCGAACTCCCCGATTCACCTCTCCGCCACGCCGGCAGTCGTCGGCCGGCCGATGCCCGAACACGGCGGAAACACGACGGAAGTGCTCAGGGGCTGGATCGATCTGCCTGGGCCGGAGATCGCGGCCCTCCGGGAGCGCGGCGTCATCAAGTAACCTCGAACGCGGGCGGCTTCACACCGGCCTCGCCGCGGCCGCGGTATGATGGTTTCGCCGCTCCGAGCCCACCGGCCCCAGCGGGGAGTCGCGGAGCACCGGCCAGCAAGGAAAGGGCTTCAGCCCGCGCGCCCCGCGCGCACCGGAGGAGCCCCATGTCCAGCCCCTGGAACCCGGCCCAGTACGGCCGATTCGCCAACGAGCGCACCCAACCCTTCCTCGACCTCCTCGCCATGGTCACTCCCGTCCCCGGGGGGCGCGTGATCGACCTCGGCTGCGGCACGGGCGAGCTCACCCGGTTGCTCCATGAGCGCACTGGCGCCGTGGAGACCATTGGCATTGATAGCTCCGAATCGATGCTGGCAAGGAGCGGTGAGTTCGCCGGCGGCGGCCTCCGGTTTGAGCTTGCAGACATCGCCACGTACCGGTCAGGCGGACGGTTCGATGTGGTCTTCTCGAACGCCGCGCTCCAGTGGGTGCCCGGCCACGCTTCGCTCATCCCGGCCCTCGCCCGTCTGGTGAACGACGGTGGCCAGTTCGCGTTCCAGGTGCCCGCGAACGATGACCACACATCGCATGTGACAGCGCGCGACGTGGCTGCCGAGGAGCCGTTCCGCTCCGCCCTCGAAGGGTACGAACAGGAATGGCCTGTCATGCCGCCCGAATGGTACGCCGAGCAGCTCGATGCCCTCGGGTTCACCGGGCTGAATGTGCGCCTGCAGGTTTACGGTCACCACCTCGCTTCGACCGCCGATGTTGTCGAGTGGGTGAAAGGCACCTACCTGACCGGGTATGCCCGCCGCATGCCGCCGGCCCTCTATGAGCGCTACCTGGCGCGGTATGCCGGGCTCTTGCTGCAACGCCTGGGCGACCGGCGCCCGTACTTCTACGCCTACAAGCGCATCCTGGTGCACGCACGCCGCGGATAGACCGGAAGACAACCGCGCCGCTCTCGAAGCGCTCTCTGGAGGCACACTCCGGCCTTCCCGGGTCGCTTCCGCACGCTGTGATGCGGGCGACGGTTCAGCCGGGTTGACAGCCTCCTATACTGGTCATACGCAGAGCTGCAGGAGGTGTGGTCGTGTACGGTTTCGTCAGCAGCGTCCTGGCCGAGAAAGGGCGCCAGGTCTACACCATCTCCAGGACTGCCACCGTCTCGGAGGCGGTCCGCGAAATGAACGAGAAGGGTATCGGCTCCCTGCTGGTCGTCGATGGGCGCCACCCGGTCGGCATCTTCACCGAACGGGATGTCCTCCGCCGCATCGTCGACGCCGACCGGGACCCCGCCCTCACGCGGGTCGGCGAGGTGATGACCCGCGACCTCGCCGCCATCGGGCCTGACTGTCACGTGGACGACGCGATGCGGATCATGACGGAGAAGCGACTCCGCCACCTTCCCGTGATGGACGGCGAACAGGTGCTCGGCATGATCTCGATCGGCGACCTGCTCCGCTGGGTCACCATCAACCAGGAAGATCACATCCGGGCGATGACCGAGTACATCAACGGCCAGCGCTGACCTCAGCGGCCGCGGAAGACAGGCTCGCGGCGCTCCACGAAGCTCAGCGCTCCCTCCCTGTGGTCCTCGGTCGTGAAGAGATAGGCGAGGGCGTTGCCCACGTACTCGCCCATCTCCTCCATGGAGGCGTGCACCGACCTGCGCAGCCCCTCCTTCATGTAGCGCATCGCGATCGGCGGGTTCGCGGCGATCTTTCGTGCCAGCTCCAGCGCCGCCGGCAGTAGCTCCTCCGCCGGCAAGACGCGCGACACCAGCCCGATCCGTTCGGCCTCCCGCGCATCGATGACATCGCCGGTGAAGAGCAGCTCGGCCGCCTTCGCGGGGCCCACGATGCGCGGCAGCCGCCATAGGCCGCCGATATCCGAGACGAGTCCACGCTTGATGAAGAGCTCCCCGAACTTCGCGTTCTCCGAGGCGATGCGGATGTCGCAGAACAGCGTCAGGTCCATGCCCCAGCCGACGGCCGGGCCATTGACCGCCGCGATGACCGGCTTGTCGCAGCCGAGCACGGCCGCCGCTGCGGGCGTTGGCCGTGGCCGCGCCTCGCGAAGGCGGGTCACGGTCGCGTCGCGCTGTTCGCCGAGCATGATCTGCTTCACGTCGTCGCCCGAACAGAATGCGCGCCCCGCACCGGTCAGGATCACGCACCGCACTTCCGGGTCCCGGTGGGCCTCACGGAAGGCCTGTTCAAGCTCCGCGTACATCTCACGGTTGAGCGCGTTCATCACCTCCGGGCGGTCCAGGGTGATCGTCGCGACGTGGTCGCGCAGCTCGTACGAGATGAATTCCATGGCCCCTCCTTCTCGCGGTGACCCCTGGGTCCGCATTTCGGGCTACTTGAACTCGTACCCGCCCTTTACGCCAGCAGGCTCGGGGTCGGTCAGCACGTTCACGCATGCCGGCTTCCCGCTGTTGAACGCCCGCTCGATCGCCGCCTTGATCTGTTCCGGGTGCTCCACCAGCTCGCCGTGACCGCCAAGCCCTTCGACTACCTTGTCGTACCGGGCGTTATCTCCGAGCACGGTCGCGGGCGTCCTCCCCTCGCCGTACTGGGCCTTCTGCCCGACATAAATCTGGTGCCAGCAGCGGTCGTTCCCGATGACCGAGACGATCGGCATGTTGAACCGCACGAAGGTGTCGAAGTCGAACCCGTTCAGCCCAAAGGTCCCGTCGCCGTTCACCATCAGCACCTTCTTGTCGGGCGCCGCCACGCTCGCCGCCATGCAGAAGCCCGTGCCCACGCCCAGGGTGCCGAACGGGCCCGGGTCCATCCATTGGCCCGGGTTGTTCACGGGCAGCACACTCGCGGCGAGCGCGACAATGTCGCCCCCGTCGCCGACCACGATCGTGTCGTCGTCAACGAACTCGGCGATCTCCTTGCACAGGCGGAGCGGGTGGATCGGCACTGCATCCGAGTTCATGAAGACTTCACGCTGGGCGTCGGCCTGCCCTTCGAGGCCGCGCAGGTACTGCATCCACTCCGCGTGGTTGCCCTTGCCGATCTCACCCGTGAGCTGCAGCAACGCCTGCCGGATATTCGCCTCGATGCCGATGGCGAAATCCCGGTTTCGCCCGATATCGCGGGGGTCGATGTCGATCTGGATGACCTTCGCCTCCGGGTTCCAGGCTGGCGGCCGGCCGTACTTCAGCCGGAAGTCGATCGGCGTCCCCAGGATCACAATCACATCCGCCTGGGCGAACGCTGGCTTGCGCGAGAGGGAGAAGAAGTTCGGGTTGTCCTGCCGGAGCGTGCCCCGCCCCATGGCGTTTGTGTACACCGGCACATCAGCCGCTCTTGCGAACTCCGCCAGCTCCTTGTGCGCTCGGTGCCAGAACACGCCCGACCCCGCCATCACCATCGGCTTCGCCGCCTTGTTGATCATCTCCGCTGCCTGCTTGATCAGGCTCGGGTCGCCCATGATTTCGCCGGTTGGGCGGTAGCTGGTCGGCCAATCCAACGAGTCCTCGTCAACCCGCCCGAAGAGCACGTCCGACGGGACCTGCAGGAACGTGGGCCCATACCGCCCGGTCATCGCCTCGCGGAACGCCATGGCCATGTAGTAGGGCAGCCGGCGCGTCTCGTACACCGTCTGCGACCACTTCGTGATCGGCTGCATCACGCCGCCCAGCTCGATGTCCTGCAGCGAGCCCATGTCGTACTGGCGCAGCGGCGAACGCCCCCCGATCACCACCATCGGGCTCGATGCCTGGTACGCGTTCGCCACGGCCGTCACCACATCGGTCACGCCCGGGCCGGCCGTTACCACCGCTACCCCTGGCTTGAACGTGATCCGTGAGTACCCATCGGCCGCATGCCCGGCAGATTGTTCGTGCCGCGTATCGACGATCCCGATGCCGTTGTTCAGACAGCCCTCGTAGATGTTCTGCACGTGGCCGCCAGAAAGCGTGAAGATGTGGCCGATGCCTTCCTGCTTGATCATGCGCGCGATGATTTCGCCGCCGTCGATCATGTTTCCCATGGAGAGGGTCCCTCGCGATTCGGTTGCAAATGTGGGGCGAGTATAGCCGCGGATGCCGCGGCCGTCCGGCCCGGCTCTCCGGGAGCAGTGGTGGGCACGCTCAGAGCTTCGCCCGCAGCCACTCCTCGGCCGCCCGAATCACGTCCGGCCCAATCTCGAAATGGCCGCCCGGCAGCCAGCGGATGTCCTTCTCCCCGGGGAGCGCGTTGTAGAGCGATTCCGTCCGCTCCCGCGGGATCAACTCATCCTGGAGCTTCGCCACCACGCGCACCGCCACGCCCGCAAGCCGCGGCACATCCGCCTCGGGCCCATCGACCCGCCCAACCAGCCCACCCTCCCCGGCAAGACAGAACGCGGCCGCCCTGAAGCGCCCGTCCCTCGCGACCGCCGGGATTCCCAGCATGCTCCCCAGCGAGTACCCGGCGAAGCCGAGCCGTCCAACGTCGACCGGCAGGCGCTCCGCCAGCAGGTCGATCATCCGCGAGACCTCGGCCGCGAACTGGGCGCGAATCGCGGGGTACCGTTCGGTCTGCCGGAAGAGCGCCATCGGGTCGTGCTCGGCGCGCTCGCCGTGGAGCGGCGCATCGAGCCCCACGCAGATCCAGCCGCGCTTCGCCCAGCCGCGGCCCACATCGGCCACGAAGTAATCTTCCTTGCTGCCCATGCCAGGGTGCTGGATCAGGACCAGGGGCATCGGCTCGCTCGCGCCCGCCGGCAGGTAGGCAAGCCCCGGCACCGTCTCGCCATCGAGGACAAAGCTGAACCAGATTTCCCGGAGGTCGCCGAGGAGCAATTCCCGCGTCTGGAGGGCGTCTGTCATACGATCACCCAATCTACAGCCCGGAAAGGTGCCCTGTCCTGCCCCTTGACGCTTGCGCGCCCTGAGCGAAGATGCCGGGAGCGACACCAATCGCAACGCCTAGTCCGCTTCGGCGGGACGGGGGAACCAGTTCTCGGGGCGAATTCGCAAGGGCGGCTTCCCGGCGGGAGCCGCGACGGCGAAGCGGCTATCTCCGGTCGTAGCCCGGCAGCTAACCTCGGCGGCGTGGGAAGACCTCAGACGAGGCCTCCTGCACATGGCCCTCAGGGCTCGCGTCATCCCGTCGGCGCGGTCCCACAGCGCGCCCGCTCCGGAACTGCCGGTCTACGCACCGACGTTGTTCCGCGAGCGCCTGTGGAACCTTCTCCCCCTGTCCCTCTCGCTGCTGCTCATCAGCTTCATCTTCTGGGGCCCGTTCAAGGCGCCCGCCGCCTTCGCCGCACTGAGCATGGCCTTTTTCGTCTATTGGTTCGTGCGGTCGTACTCAGTCGCTATCGCCTGCATCTACGGGCTGACCGTGATCCGCCGCTGGAAGCGGGCCGACTGGCGCGCCCGCTATGCCTCCTGGATGCGCGCCAACCCCGGCGCCGAACCGTGGGATTGGCCGCGCCACATGGTCATCATCCCGAACTACAAGGAGAGCGAGGCAGGCCTCAGCCGCACCCTCGATTCCCTCGCCGCCCAGGCCAACGCCTCACAGCTGGTGGTGGTGATGGCCATGGAGGCCCGCGAACCTGGCGCCAACGAAAAGGCGGCTCGCCTGGTCCACCGCTACCGCCCCAGCTTCGCGAACATGCTCGCCACCTTCCATCCCGAAGGCCTGCCTGCAGAGACCCCCGGCAAGGGCTCGAACGAGGCCTGGGCCGCCCGCGAAGCCTACATCCACCTGATCGAGGATGGCGGCGACGACATCCGCCGCTACACGGTCACCAGCTGCGACGCCGATGCCGTCTTTCATCCGCGCCACTTCGAAGCCCTCAACTTCCTGTTCCTCACAGCCCGCGACCGTTACCGCACCTTCTGGCAGCCCACCATCTTCAACAGCAACAACATCTGGGATATCCCGGCGCCCCTGCGCATCCCCGATGGGCTCTCCGGCATCAACCGTCTTTCGAACCTGCTCCTTCCCGGCAGCGTCAAATTCCCCACCAGCTGCTACTCGCTCAGCTGGCAAATGCTCAACGAGGTCGACTACTGGGATGAGGAAGTCATCCCCGAAGACTGGCACCTCTACCTCAAATGCTCCTACGCCCTCGGCGATCGCGTCCATGTGGAGTCGATCTTCCTGCCGCTCGGCAACGACTGCGTGCTGACCGACGGGTACTGGAAGACGCTCAAGGCGCACTATGCCCAGAGCGTCCGCCACGCCTGGGGCGCCAGCGACATCCCCTACGCGTGGAGGGGCGCCCTGAACCCCCGCTCACCACTCCGCTGGCCTCGCAAGCTTCTGCTCGCGGCCGCTGTGACCAAGGTGCATGTCCTCTGGGCTGCCCAGTGGTATGTGGTCACCCTGGGGCTGGTGCTGCCTTCGAAGATGGCAGGCAGCATGGGCGCCCCGCTCCCGGACTGGTGGACGCACCGCTACCCGGTGCCCGGCCCCGGCTGGCACCCCGAGAACATCGTCCATCCCTCTACCTGGAACAACTTCGACCAGACCGGCCTCGTGGAGCCAACCATGTGGCTCAATCTGCCGGGCGTGCTCATCGCCCTCTGCATCTTCCCGCTGCTCACCATGATCGTGCTCGAGCTCGTCCAGCGCGGGAAGCGGCCCGCCTACGTCTCCCGCTGGACCTACGTGTCCGGGTTGTTGATGTGGCCGCTCATGGCGATCATCACCTTCTTCTTCGCCAGCCTCCCTGCCCTCCACGCCCAGTGGAAGCTCGCCAGCGGCCGGGGACTCGTCTATCGCGTGGCCGAGAAGGGCAGCCGCGCGGTCCCGGTGGTCGCCCAGATCCCGGTGCCCCACCCGGTCGAGGCAGAAGCCGTCGGGATCGCCGGCGGCGGACAGTAGGACTCTCCCACCAGCATTGGCCAGGCAGGTCCCGTCACTCGCGTGGCAGGACCTGGCACCTGGCGACCTGGACCTGGACAGGCGCCCCATCCCGTAGCTCGGGCGCCGCTGCCAGCAACGGGAACTCGAGCCGCCCCGCTGCCGTCTCCACCACCAGCCGTGTCAACCCGCCGAGGAACACGACGGCGACCACCGTCGCGCTCACGATGTTCGGCCCGCCTCCTTCGACCAACCGCGCGCCCTCTGGCCGCAGCAACAAGCGAACCGGGCCCGTCTCGCCTTCCACCGGCCCGAACGTCCCCGCGGCCGTTTCTACCATCCCCCGCTCATCGCGATGTCCGTCGATGATGTTCTCCAGCCCGAGGAACCGGGCGACAAACTCCGTCCCCGGCTCGCGGTGGACCTCCGCCGGCGTTCCCTCCCGCACCACCTGCCCCGCCCGCATGATCGCGACACGGTCGGCCACCGCGAACGCCTCGAACTGGTCGTGCGTCACGTAGATTGCCGGGATAGCGAGCCGGCGCAGGATCTCGCGCAGTTCAACCACCAGGTGCTCGCGAAGCCCGCGGTCGAGCGAACCGAGCGGCTCATCCAGCATCAGCAGCCGGGGCTCCGGCGCAAGCGCGCGGGCGAGGGCCACCCGCTGGCGCTCGCCCCCGGAGAGCCCCTCCAGCGACCGCCTGCCGAATCCCGGGAGTCCCACCAGCGCGAGGAGGCTGGCCACCCGCTGCTCGCGCCGCTCCTTCCCCCACCCGAGCCGCCGCAGCCCGAAATCGATGTTGTGCTCCACATCCATGTGCGGGAAGAGTGCGTGGTCCTGGAACATCAGGCCGAACCCGCGCCGGTGCGGCGGCATGCCCCGGACGTCGACCCCATCGAAAAGCACCTCGCCGCCTGACGGGCGCTCCAGGCCAGCAATCACACGGAGCAGGCTGGTCTTGCCGCAACCGCTCGGGCCCAGCAGGGCGACCGTCTCGCCCGAAGCCACCCGCAGGTTCGCGCCACGCAGGATGTGAGCGCCGCCCGCGCTGAAATGGATTCCCCGCGCCTCCAGGCCGCTAACCACTGTTGCCCCCGGTCCCGCCGTTGCCCAACGTCAGAATCCCCCGAACTCCCGGTAGCGCAACCTGTCG
>JBBIVC010000011.1:11023-19286 GCA_037439905.1 Thermoflexus sp. | reverse complement strand
AGTGGTGTTGATCTGGCACATGAACCCGATCTACACCCGCATCCCGTTCTACCACTTCATCGCGGAAGCCCGGTACAACGGCGCGGAAGTCATCAACATCTCCCCGGACATCAATCCTTCCCACGTCCACGCGGATATCCAGGTGCCGATCAACGGCGGCACCGACCCGGCCTTCGGGCTCGCCATGGTCCAGGTCATCTTCGAAGAGGACCTGGCGCACTGGAAGTTCATCCGCGAGCAGACGGACCTCGGGTTCCTGGTCCGCACGGATACCGGCCGCTACCTGCGCCAGACCGACGTTGAGGGGGGCGGACTCGAGGACCAGATGTACCACTGGGACCCGGCGACCGGCCTGCGGAAGGCCGACCGTGGGAACCTGTTCCTGAAGGGCGTGGAAATCGCCCTGGAAGGCACCTACGAGGTCAAGCTGCACGACGGCTCAACGGTCCAGGTGCGGCCGGCGTGCGACATCCTGCGGGAGCGGCTGAACCGGGACTACACGCCGGAGAAGCAATACCCGATCACCGGCGTCCACCCCGAGACGGTGCGCTCCATCGCCCGGAAGGTGGCGACCAGGAAGACGAACATCATGCTGGGCTACAACGCCTGCAAGTTCTACCACGGGGACCTTATCGAGCGGGCCCAGGCGCTGGTCCTGGCGGTCAGCGGGAACTGGGGCCGCAAGGGCACTGGCATCCGCTGCTGGGCATCCGGCATGCACGATGGCGCGTTCATCGCGGTGAACAAGCCCGGGCCCGGCGCCGGGAACACGGAAATCGTCCTTTCCGGCCGCGATGCCGCGATTGCGGCCATGAAGCAGGCCGACCCGACGATGACGACCGAGATCGCGGTAAAGCGGCTCGGGCAGATCTCCCAGAAATTCCAGCGGACGCCCGGTGGCATGGCCGGTGGCCTTGGCGGCATGACGGCGCGCGGCGATGGGGAGGCGCCCAACGACTCGACATCCTCGCCACCGGCGTTCTGGTGGTACTGGCAGGCAGGCTACGACAAGCGCTGGAACACGCCCGGGTGGGGCGACGACTCCCTGCCGCGGACCTTCGACGAGTACTTCAACGAAGCGATCTCCAGGGGCTGGTGGAAGGACATGGACCACCCCCGGCCCGAGGAGCCGCCTCGCGTCCTCATCGAGTGTGGTGGCAACATGCTCCGGCGCACGCGTGGCGGGAAGACGGCGCTCCTGCCAACCCTCTGGCCGAAGCTGGACCTGATCGTCTCGATCGACTTCCGCATCAGCCAGACCGGGCTCTACAGCGACTACATCCTGCCGGCCGCGCAGCACTACGAAAAGGTGGGCTTCCATATTCCGACGCCGCACCTGTTGAACCTCACGTTCAGCGATAAGGCAGCCGAGCCCGCTGGCGAGGCGAAGAATGAGTGGCAGATCTACTACGCGCTCTTCCAGAAGATCGCGGAGCGAGCGGCTGCACGTGGCCTGACCGAGTACAAGGACACCAAGGGCCAGACACGCCGGTATGCGGCGCTTCCCGATGCCTATTCGATGAAAGGCTTCCTCCTGGATGAGGACCGCCTGGCCGACGAACAGATTCGCGATTCGGCGCTTGCCGGGACGCTTCCGATGGGCACCACGCTGCGGACCCTGCGGGAAAAGGGCCACGTTCGCTTCATCGACTGGGGCCTCTCGCCGATGGCGCTCGCCCAGGCCTCGCCCATCAAGCCGAACGAGACCCATGTGCCATTCCGCGACAACACGGAGAGCGGACTGCCATTCCCGACGTATGCGCGCCGCGCGCAGTTCTACATCGACCACGAGTGGTTCCTCGAGGCCCATGAGGAGCTGCCGACCTACAAGCCGAACCCCAACATGGGCGGGAACTACCCCATCGGCATGACCTCCGGCCACAACCGCTGGAGCATCCACACGATGAACCAGGGCAACTGGGTCATCCTGGGGACGCACCGCGGCGAGCCGGATGTGGTGGTGAACCCGGACGATGCGGCCGAGCGCGGCGTGAAGGATGGCGACCTGGTCCGGGTGTTCAACGATGTCAGCTCGTTCAAGTCGCGGGTGCGCGTTTCGCCAACCGTGAAGCGGGGGCAGCTCATCTCCTACAACGGCTGGGCAGGGTTCCAGTACCCGGATTGGAGCGGCGCGAACGAAATCGAGCCCGGAATGGTGAAGTGGATTGGCTTTGCCGGTGGCTACGGCCACCTCAGCCACCTGGGCGCCGAGTGGCAGCCGGTTCCTGCCGAACGCTGGACCCGTTGTGACTTCGAAAAAGCAGAGGTAGAGCAGTGAAAGTCGCCAAACTCGCCGGAAAGCTGGCCGACCCGGCATCGGCCGAATGGGGGTCGGTGGATGCCGTGCGCGTCAGCCTGGCCCCGGTAGCACTCGAAGCCCAGCCGACGGAGTACATCCGCGAGGCCTGGAAGGACCGGGACTATGGCCAGACCGCGGAAGCCGCGGTGAAAGCCGCGACGGATGGCGAACGCCTGTACATCCGCGTGGAATGGGCCGATGACCCGGCGCCCAACCGCGAGTTCCAGGATGCCGTCGGCGCCGTTTTCCCAACCAATGGCAGCGGGGTGCTCGCCACGCTGGGCGACGATGACAAGCCGCTGGCGCTGTGGTTCTGGGAGAACGGGAGGCCAGGCCCCCTGAACCTGCGCTCGCATGGGCCCGGGGTGTTCCGGAAGGAAGATAGCTCGGCACTGGCCGCCACGGGCGCCCTGGCCGACGGGCGGTGGAGTGTGGTGCTGAGCGGGCCTGCGAGCATCGCCGCAAAGGGCAAGGTCGGACTGGCCGTGTGGAACGGCTCGAACGACGAACGGGCCGGACTGGCCGCGGTGAGCCGCGAGTGGCTCCCACTGGAATCGGAGTAAGGAGACGCACATGGCCGCGACTACGGAAACCAGGGTTCGCCAGCTCGCCTGGGTGTACGACCTGAACAAGTGCATCGGTTGCCAGACCTGCTCAGTCGCCTGCAAGGTGCTCTGGACGCGAGACGAGGGCGAAAAGCACCAGTGGTGGATGTCGGTAAATACCATGCCCGGCCTCGGTACGCCGAAGGGCTGGGAAGAGATGGGAGGGGGCTTCGATACGGCCACGGGCAAGCCGATCCCGGGCCACCAGCCGACCCGTGAGGAGTTCGGCGGCGGCTTCGATTTCAACTACCACGAGGTGTTCTACGGCGGCACCGGAGGCAAGGCTCACCTGGAGCCGCAAGCGCCGCGTGAGAACCGCTGGGCGATGAACTGGGATGAAGACCAGGGGGCGGGCGAGTGGCCGAACTCCTACTACTTCTACATGCCCCGCATGTGCAACCACTGCACGAACCCGGTGTGCATGACGGCCTGCCCGACCGGCGCGCTTTCCAAGGACGAGAACGGCCTGGTGCTGCGCGATGAAGAGGTCTGCATGGGCGATCGCTTCTGCATGGAGGCCTGCCCGTACAAGAAGATCTATTTCAACTACGAGCGGCATGTGGGGCAGCAGTGCATCGGCTGCTTCCCCAGGATCGAGGCGGGAGTGGCGCCTGCCTGCGTACGGCAGTGCCCGGGCCGGGCTGTTTTCATTGGCTACCTCGATGACGAAAACAGCCCGGTCCACCGGCTCGTCAAGGAGTGGAAGGTCGCCTTGCCGCTCCATGCCGAAGCCGGCACGGGACCGAACGTGTTCTACGTCCCGCCGCTTTCGCCGTACCGGCTCAAGGAGGATATGAGCATCGACTACGAGACGCCCCGGATCCCGCCGGAGTACCTCGAGTCGCTCTTCGGGCCTGGCGTGCACAGCGCCCTGGCGCTGCTGAAGAGCGAAATGGAGAAGGTCCGCAACGGCGGCTCCTCGGAGATGCTCACCACCCTCATCGCCTACAAGTGGCAGGAGCTGCTCGGCCCATTCACCGTCGACCCCGCCACGCTCACGCCAAACGGCAGCAAGGGAGCGTAAACCATGTTCGTCTATTCGCTTGCGGGCCTCCAGGTTGATGGCGGCCCCATGCAGGAAACCGAGCTCCCCGACAACGAGACCACCGCCCGGACCGGTGTCTACCAGCTGCTGGCGCGCCTGGTCTCAATTCCCGACCGCCACATCTACGAAGGCGCCGTGGCCGGGACGTGGGGGAAGGAGCTGGCGGAAGCTGGCAAGCTATTGGCGTTTCCGTTCGACTTCGGCAGCGCCGCGATCGATGCCTCGGTGAGCCCGGAGGACTTCCAGGCCGAGTTCCTTCGCGTTTTCGAAATCGGGAATGGGGCGGGGCCAGCAGCCTCGCTCTATGGCGGCGCCTACGCGGGCGACCGCATGCAGCGGCTCGAAGAGGTGGTCCGGTTCTATGAATACTTCGGCCTTTCGACGTCGGCCGAGGACCCGAGGCCGGCCGACCACCTTTCGACCGAGCTCGAGTTCATGAAGTACCTGACGTTCAAGGAAGCGGTGTCGCCATCGCCCCGCCTGCAGACTTCGTACCGGCGTGCGCAGCACGACTTCCTCGAGCGCCAGCTCAATACGTGGGTCCCCAGCCTCGTCGAGAAGACCCGCGCCGCGGGCACCTGGCCGTACTGGGAGTGGGTAGCGTCTACCGTCGGAGGGTTTGTCGCCGCCGACGCCAACTACGTCGCGGGCGTCCTCGCCAGTTGAGGCGCCCGGCACCCCGACCAAGGTGAAGCAATGAACCCCACGACAGCTTCCCGATACCGCCAGCGTTGGAGCTGGGAACGCGCCACGTTCGGAACTCACTGCCTCAATTGCCTGGCGACGTGCCCCTACCGGGTGTACTCGCGAGACGGGCAGGTCCTTTTCGAAGAGCCCGCCGCGGTCTACAAGCAGATCGAGGACGGTGTCCCCGACCTGAATCCCATGAGCTGCCAGAAGGGCAGCGCGTGGAGCGTGCAGCTGCATTCGCCGGATCGCCTCCTCTACCCGATGCGCCGCAAGGGCGAGCGTGGCGCGGGTGAGTGGGAGCGCATCTCCTGGGACGAGGCGCTCACCGAGGTCGCCGATGCGCTCATCGAGGCCATCGACTTCGAAGGGCCGGAGTCGATCGTCTTCGAAGAGACGGTCGAGGGTGGGCTCCTGGCGCAGGCTGCCTACCTGCGGTTTGCCGGCCTCCTGGGCGCGACGACGCTCGATGCGAACGGACTCATCAACGACTTTCCCGCAGGCCACCACATCACCTTCGGGAAGTTTTCGTGCGCCAGCTCCGTGGATGATACGTTCCACTCGGAACTCATCCTCATCTGGCACTCGAACCCGTCCTATACCTCAATCCCCTATGCGCACTTCATCACGGAGGGGCGGTATCACGGCTCGAAGGTGGTGTGCATCGCGCCGGACTACAGTCCTTCGGCGCTCATGGCCGAGCAGTTCATCCCCATCCGGCCGGCGACGGATGCCGCGTTCGCCCTGGCGATGTGCCAGGTCATCATCGAGGAGGGCCTCTACGACCGGGCGTTCGTCCAGTCGCAGACCGACCTGCCGCTGCTCGTTCACCGGGGCACGAGGCGCTTCCTCCGCGGGCCCGAGTTCATGGAGGGAGAGCGCGAGGACCAGTTCTTCTGGTTCGATCAGGCCACCGGAGAGATCGACCTCGCACCCCGGGGCACACTGGAACTCGCAGATTCGAACCCGGCGCTGGAAGGGACGTTCACGGCCACCGGCACCGATGGCGGCACGCTCGACCTGACCACGGTGTGGGAGCTGTTGCGCGAGCGGCTGCAGGAGTACACACCCGAAGCTGCCAGCGAGATCTGCGGCGTCAACCCGGACGTCATCCGCTCCCTGGCCCGCGATGTCGCCAGCAAGAAGACCAAGATCATCGAGGGCTTCAATACGCCCAAGTACTACCACGGCGACCTGATGGAACGGGCGATGTGCCTGTTGCTCGGCCTCACAGGGAACTGGGGGCGCCCGGGGAGCGGGATCCAGGGGCTCGCGCTGGCGGGACTCGATGGCTACATGCTTTTCGGCATGAAGCAGAAGCGCGGCGTGGCCGAGACCATCCGGGTGATGGAGGGGCTCGATGGCGCCCTCGAGGCGCTGCGTTCGCAGGACCCGGAAGCCTCGGACGAGATCCTGGGTTATGAACTGTTGCAGCGCGGCGTTGCGGCTGGCACTGCGAGTCCACCTGCGTTCTTCCACTTCTACCACTGCGGCTACCAGGAGACCTGGAACCGGGCGGAGTGGTCGGACGGCAGGATGGGCCGGTCGTTCGAGGACTTCGTTTCCGACGCCACGCGCCGCGGCTGGTGGGGCGGCCTGGTGAAACCCGGCCCCTCGACCGACCCGCAAGTCCTCTTCATCGTTGCGACGAACCCCATTCGGCGTCAGCGCGGGGGTTC
This sequence comes from Thermoflexus sp., assembly GCA_037439905.1. Classification (GTDB taxonomy): domain Bacteria; phylum Chloroflexota; class Dehalococcoidia; order Tepidiformales; family Tepidiformaceae; genus Amarobacter. The sequence continues at coordinate 12,971 of JBBIVC010000011.1, read as the reverse complement.
CGACACGCTCATCCAGAACCTCTGGCCAAAGCTGGAGAAGATTGTGGTGGTCGAAAACCGGATGAGCGCGACCGCCCTGCAGGCGGATATCCTCCTCCCCGCGGCGATGCAATACGAGCGGCCGAACCTCCAGTACGCCATCACGCACTCGTTCCACGTCGGGTTTTCCGAGCAGGCAATCCCGCCGGCCGGAGAGTCGAAGACCGAGTGGGAGATTTTCAAGCTTCTTGCGCGCAAGGTGCAGGAGCGCTCGGTTGAACATGGCGTTACCGAGTACCTCGATGGGCGCCGTCAGCCACGGCGGCTCGACACGGTGGGAGACGCCTTCACAGCTAACGGCACCTACGAGAACGAAGAGACCGTCATGGACGAGTGGCTCCGCGATAGCGTGGAGGCGGGGACACTCCCCGAAAACGGGACGCTCGATTCGCTGCGCGAGCTGGGGACGGTGCGATTCGCTGGCCTCGGGATGTTCGCGCCGGGCCTTTCGCTTGCGGCCAACGTCGAGCCCGACCGGACCATCACTGCCTTCGAGTGGCATGTCGAGGACGGGGTGCCATTCCCGACGCTCACGCGCCGGGCGCAATTCCTTATCGACCACCCCTGGTTCCAGGAAGCCGGTGAGGACCTCCCCTGCCACAAGGAGAACCCGGCGGTCGGTGGCGATTATCCGTTGCTGGTGACGAGCGGCCACTCGCGCTGGACGGTGCATGCCGTCTCGATGGGCAATCCCGTCCTTGCCGGGACGCACCGGGGCGAACCGCTCGCAATCATCGGCAGCCACGAAGCGAAGAAGCGCGGCATCTGCGATGGCGACCTGGTTCGCGTCTCGAACGACCGCGGGAGCTATTCCATCCGGGCTCGTGTTTCGCCGCGGGTCCGCCCGGGCCAGCTCATCGTGTACAACGGCTGGGAACCGCACATGTTCCCCGGCTGGAAGGGCGCCAACGAGGTCGAACCCGGGATGGTGAAGTGGCTCCACCTGGTGAGCCGCTACGGCCATCTCCGGTACCTGCCCTTCGGCTGGCAGCCGGTGCCTGCCGACCGGGGCGTTTTCGTGGAGGTTACGAAGGAATGACGACCGCACCCGCCAGCAGCGCCCGGCCCGAGCCGATCGCCCTGACCCCGGAGGAGCACGCTGCGATCGCGCGTGTGTTCGAAGGCGGCACCACCGTGTTCGGCGCGCTCTCGACAGTGCGCACGCGCCGCATTGGCCTGGGTTACCGCAGCGAGACGGGCGAGGAGGAGAACTTCGCCTGGTCCTCCCACATGGTGGTGAAGCAGCGGGAGGGCCCGCTCGCCTTCGAATCGGCGAACCAGCCGGTGCCGCTCAGCGAGGTCGAGGAGGCGCTCATCGCCTGGGCGGCGCTCGGCCCCAACGGCATCGTGACGGCGGATATCCCGGTGCAGGGCGACCTTTCGAGCCTGATCTCCTGGGCCGGGCGCACGGTGCCGGCTTCGAGCAACGACCAGGGCGTGGACCTGTTCATCATCAACGACCAGGGCATCCACCTGTACCGCCCGGGTACCGAGCGCATGGCGCCCGTCGAGATCAAGGGCCCGGAGGACTACTGGAAGATCCTCCACTGGTACCGTACGGGCCGCGTCAAAATCTCCGACAAGCGGCCCGATGTGGCGTGGGCGACGGCCCCCCCGGGTACGCACAACGTGAACACCATGGGGGCGCTCCAATACAACGCGAACCGGCCGGGGAGCACCTGGTTTCTCCCGGTGGGCGATGTGGGGCTGGAGTGGGTGAACCTGCTCCTGTCGTCGTACCAGTTCGGCGGGTTCTACCTGCAGGACGCTGAGACCGACAAGCCGGCCGGCTGCGAGCAGTGGATACGGCCGGGGTTCCTCGAAGTCGGCTTCCCCATCCCGATCTTCGATGAGCTCGCGCTCATGCAGCACGTCACTGAAGTGGCGTGTGTCGTCCAAAACATCCGGC
>JBBIVC010000011.1:6962-10950 GCA_037439905.1 Thermoflexus sp. | reverse complement strand
GGCGCGTACCCGGAAGTGGCAGCGGGCCTCGGGTTCTCGTTCCTGGAGCGGGACCCCGCCCGCAACCCGTCGAAGACCGCGACCTGCCAGGGGCTCCCGGGAGTACTCGATGCCTGCATGGCGCCATCGCGCAAGTTCCCGAATGCGGAAGCGCTGGTGCGGCATGTGGTGAACCTGCGCTACCAGCGCGGGGCGCACCTCTCACCGGTCGACAACTGGGGCGAGCGCAACCAGGGTCCCTTCACCGACGAGGCCCGCGAGCGCATCCTCCAGCATCCCCGAGCGCACATTCCCGATTGGGTGATCGAGGCCGCCATCGAGACGGTGAAGTACATCATCGAGAAGTACGGCGCCGCCCCCGCGTACATCAACCCGGTCCGGGCAAAGTTCTCGGCCCAGGTGCACCACGTGGACCTCGACTTCTACCGTCGCTACCACACCGGGGGCGCGGAGCCGTACCTGGCAACACCGCAATTGCTCTCGCACTTCAAGGAATGGCACCCGGCGATGCCGGACCTGTACCAGCGGGGAGCTTCATAATGCCCGACTACACGCTCGATACGTGGCTCCTGATCCTGTACTCGTTCCTTCACGACATCTCGATCGCGGTGTACATCGGCGGCGCGATCTCGATGGAGTTCGTCCTGGGGCCGGCGCAGGCCTCGATCCCGCCAGCCCAGGCCCAGGTGATGGGGCAGAAGACGGCTGACCGGTTCCTCTGGTTCGTCTGGGGCTCGCTCGGGATGGTCCTGCTCACCGGCCTGCTCCGGCTCGAACAGAAGCGCATGCTCGTTGGCGAATGGCCGTTCTTCCAGACTCCGGGGGGGCTCTCGGCGGACTATGGCCAGACGCTCCTGGCGATGATCTTGCTCTGGTGCGTGCTGGCCATCAACGGAGCGCTCATCACCTTCTACTTCCGGCCCCGCCTCCAGGGGAAACTCGGCTCGGGGATGTCGGCGGCGCAGGTAAGCGCAGCCCAGAACGCCAAGATCCAGGCGGCCACGTGGGTACAGCGGATCACGCGCACGGATATCGTGATCGCCCTGCTGATCGCCCTCATGGGCGCATCGCTCGCCCGGGGAGGGCTCATCTGACCGGGGGACGGCGAACGGACATGGGAGAGCTCGCTTGGACACGCTGCTCGGCTGGCTGCACACGGCTGCCTGGGCCACTTACGTTGGCGGTGCGCTGACCATGGAGTGGGTGTTGCGCTACGCCCAGCGGGAAATGCCCGGTTCGCAGGTGGGTGTGGTGTGCAAGAACGCGGGCATGCGCTATCGCTGGCTGGCGCTGGGGTGCCTCGCGGTGATTGGCATCTCGGGCGGCTGGATGGTCCTCCGGCTCGATGATGCCGAGCTGCTCGCGCGCGAGGGCGCGCCCGCGCTCTCCCTGGGCGACGCTTATGGCCGCACGCTCCTGCTGCTTGCCGTTGCCTGGGTGCTGCTGGTTGCGACCGTCGCATTCATGGCCTTCGTCCTCCATCCAGCGCAGCGCAAGCGCTCGAAGCCGGAAATGACGAAAGAAGAGGTTGCAGCCGAGCGGGAGCGAGTCGGCCGCGCTATCGCCCGCATGGACAGGGCCCTGAAGTTCGAACTCGTGCTGTCGGTGGTCAGCGTGGGCCTGGGCGCCTCGTTGCACGCCGGCGGACTCATCTAGGACGGGAGTACCGCTATGCCGAAGACCATCGCCATCACGCCCTCCTGGTACTGGCCGACGGGTATTGCCCGGGTGGTGGGCGTTCCTCCCTACCCGGTCTACGAACTCTGCCTGGTCCGCAACGAGCGAGACCATGCCGACGAGCCCGCGCTCATCGACAGCCAGGGCCAGCTCTCGTTCCGGCAGCTGCGGGAAGAGGTCGACAGGCGGGCTCATCCCCTCGCGCTTGCCGCCGGAGAATCGCGCCTGGCTGTGCTGGCTGGCGAACTCACGCGCGAGAACGTCCTGCAGTTGCTGGCCGGTCTTGCCGCCGGCGTCCGCCTGCGCATAGCACCCCCCGGTACGGACCCGCGCGCCCTCGCCTCGCAGGTTGGCGCACCCGCCGTTGCCGGTGAGCAACCGCCCGGCGACGGGACCGCGCCGCCGTACGCCGGCATGCTCGACCCGACCCTGCCCGCCGTCACCATCGACGGCCAGGTGGCGCCCGTCTGCCACTCGAACCGTTCGCTCCTGGCGATGGCCATCTCCATGGCCACCTTCGTCGATGCTGAGCGCCAGGGACCGTGGATGTCGACGCTGCCACTCTCCCGCTGGGAGGGGCTCATGGCGGCGATCATCCCGCTCTACCTGGGCAAGCCGCTGGTCCTTCCCATGCCCGGGGCGGACCCGGACACCTTGCTTGCGAACATCACGCAGCACCGCCTCAGTTATGTCGTATCTGACCTGGCCTCGTTCTCGCATGCCTGCCGCGAGGCGAAACGCGCGGCCAAGGACGCGCGGCGGGTGCTCAACGCGGCCCTTGTGGCGGTGGACGGCCCCTTCGACCCCGACCAGCGCCGCCGCGTGAGCAAGGCGCTCGAATGCCCGGCGCTCACGTTCTGGGGGATGCCGGAAACCGGCCCGGTCTTTGCCGCCCACCAGTCCTGGTACCTGGACGAATCGGTGGGGCTACCGATGACCAACGCCCACGTTGTGCCATCGGACCCGCGAACCGGCCAGCCCATTGCAGCGCTCTGGGAGCTTGTCGAGATGGCGGAAGTGACGGTCTTCTCCCCGTCGCTGATGACGGGATACGACGGTCGCGAGGCGACGGACCGCTACGCCGGGAATCGCTTCCGCACCGGCATGATGGCCTCGTCGGATGCCAACGGCATGATCTACCTGCTCGGAAGTTAGCCGGGGGACGGAACGCTCAGCCACCCGGCGCGGGCACAACGCGATCATGTGCCCCCGCTGTCGTCGCCATGCCCGGGGTACGGACCTGTGGCCGTGGATTAGCGCATGGCGGCCGCGCGCCCGAGAGCGGCCAGCTGCCGCTCCGCAAAATCGCGAACCAGGGTTGCCACCCCGGGGTAGAACGGCCGGGCGGCACGGTCGGCCAGGCGCGTCACGGTTTCCCGCGCCCAGGGAAGGAGGTGGCGCTGAAGAATGTCGGCCTTCGCTGCCTGGAAGGCGGGGATGGCGCCATGGTCTCCTGCTTCCTCCCCGAGCGTGAGGAAGCGCAGAAATTCCAGCACGGTTGGCACATAGTCCGGGAGGTCGTGGGAATTGCTGTCGACCGTGAGGCCGAAGTGGCGGTAGGTGCGGAGGAGCTCTTCCATCGCGTCGCGCCGGCGCGGCGAGTACACCCCGGTATAGAGGGGCGTCGGCTTCCCGTCGGGAGCGTCGAAGAGGCGGATGTACTCTGCTTCGAGGTCTTTGTCGCCGACATGCCCGGGGCTCAGTCCATCGAGTGGCGTGGGAGCCCCTTCGTTTTGGACATGGGAGAGCATGTGCTCGACGGCTTCCCGGACTCTGCCATCGCTGACGGCCGCCGCGAGCCCCGGCCCCGGAAAGGAGAGGAGCTCGCCCAGCAGACCGTAGAGGTCGGCGGCAGGGCGGGCTCCGTTACCCGCGCGCATCAGCGGCGGGCTGGCGGCCGGTCGATTTCGGCCGGGTTTGTGGTGAACGGCCCAAGCAGGTCGTTCCAATCGCGCGAGATGAGGATATCGATGAGCTCGGATGGTTCGCCGCGCGCCGATTTCTCGCGCTCCCGCTGGATCGTGTTGAGCGCCTGGTCGACGCCGGGCCCGAACATCTCCCGGAGATACTCCATGGGGATGCGGGGCGTCGTCTCGTCGAACTCTCCCGCTTCGTTGAAGGCCGGCGGAGCGAGCGGTGGGACATAGAAGACGTTCGGCTCAGTCCCGAAGTCGGGCCGCAAAGGCAGGGCGACCTTCCACTCGTGGACGAGCTTGTAGGGATGCCCCTCCTTGTTGTCCATGTAGTCGACGTGGCGGACGCGGCCGGGGCACTGGCGCACGCAGGCGGGCGCGACGCCCGCTTCGAGCCG
>JBBIVC010000011.1:0-6875 GCA_037439905.1 Thermoflexus sp. | reverse complement strand
GTACGGGCAGGCCTCGGCGCAGAAGCGGTAGCCATGGCAACGCTCCTCATCGATGAGGATGATGCCATCTTCCTCGCGCCGGTAGAGGGCGGTCCGGGGGCATGCCTCGAGACAGGCCGGCCTGGAGCAGTTGGCGCAGATCTGCTGGAGGTAGAAGAAGTAGGAGTTGGGGTATTGCCCACCACCCATGTCCTCGTCCCAGTTCGGGCCCCACTCGGGGCTCGAACCGTCGCGCTCAAGCGGGTGGAAGGCAGTCCTGCCGCCGCTCGCGAACGCTTCCTCGTGCGGGAAATCCCAGGCTTCGCCGAACTGCTTGACGCTCGGGAAGGCGCCTGGCACAGGCTGGCCATCGCGGTAACCGCCCCCGTGGGAGAACACGTCGCGGGGCGTGCCTCGGCCGGGCATGGTGTTCACGATGTTCCACCACATCGATTCCATCCCCGGGGCGTCCGTCCAGAGGGTCTTGCAGGCGATACTGCACGACTGGCAGCCGAGGCACTTGTTCAGGTCGAATACCATGGCCAGCTGACGCGCCGGCCGGGGAGTGACAGAGGCCATGTTTCCTGTCCTTACTTCGGAAGTTCGAGCGTGAGCCAATCCGGCGTGTGGGCCTTGATGCCGGCCCGCTCGCCGTTTGCGCCGCTCCAGATGGCAACCCCGGCAGGTATGCTCGCGCCGGCGGCCAGCGGGACCCCGCTTGCCGCGAAGTCACGCTTGAACACCACAGTCCACGAACCGCTTTCCCACGCGGCGGCAACGCTGACCGGGTGATTCGGGACACGCGACGCTGTGCCGAGACCGGTGGCGGTGATGACGAAGGGAAGCGCGGTACCGGCGCGCCAGTGCCAGGCCTGCACCGGGCGCCGCTCATCGCCCATGGTGCTGAGCTCCGCGGCCTTGCCATCCAGGGGGAAAAGGATGGCGCAGGCATCGGCGAAGGTGTTGTTGTCGGTGATGGCGTGCACCGGTTGGGGCGCTTCCCAGCGGAGGCGGAGATACAGCGCATCGCCGGCGACGATGGCGGCCAGGTTCGCAGCTGCCAGGCTCCCGTACGAGCGCCCGGTCCAGGCCGCGCGGACGTAGGCGGAAGGCTGCGCGTCGAGAGGTGTGGGCGCGAGTGACACCTGCGTCCCGGGGATGTTGGCCCACGCCTTGCCAGCCGGGGCGAGCAGCTCGGACGCGGACGCGCTCGCCCGCGCGGCGGCAACCACGGTAACGGTTCCGGCGGTCATGCGCGTTCCTCCACCCGTTCGATTTCGACTGCGACTTCCTTGGGCACGTGGTTCATGGTGTACGAGGCCATGCGGTAGTGGAGCTGGCCGTAATTCCCGACCAGGTTGGTCGGCTTGATTGGGCTGGCCGCCACATCGTTCTGGGTTGCCCAGTCCTTGAACTGATACCCCTCCCAGGCGTGGTAGACAATGACGGTGCCAGGCTGAACCGAAGGCGAGACCTTCGCCCGGATTTCGAACGAACCGACGTCGTTGTGGACGCGGATCCGGTCGTGATCGCTGATGCCGCGTTTGCGGGCATCGTCGACCGAGATGTAGGCGACCGGTTCTCCGCGCTGCAGGCGGAGGAGCTCCTCGCTGGCTCGCCAGATGCTGTGCATGCTCCAGCGGGTGTGGCCACCCGTCATCCGGAGGGGGTACGTGCCGCCCGAGTTGACGGGTTCCTTGTGGACGAGGAGCTCTTCTCCCGCTTCGAGGAACCACTGGTGGTCGATATAGAACTGCTGGCGGCCCGTGAGGGTTGGCCACGGGTTCTTGCGTTCGACGAACCACCCGCACGAGTACATGGGGCGGTCCTCGGTGTAGTCGGAGTAGACGGAGTTGAACCCGACGGCGAGTGCCGATGGCTGGACCGCCTTGATCTTGACCATGCCCTTTTCCGCCGCCTTCGCCCAGGCGCCCTCACCGAGCCCGCTGTTCCGGGTGATGTGGGAGTACTGGAGGATGAAGTCGAGCGCTTTTTCCTCGCCCGCTTCGTCGGGGGTGTAGGCGCCGTCGGCGCTCATTTCGGTGTACAGGCGGGCCAGGTCGTGCTGCATGCCTCGCCGGTCGGTATACGGCTGAAGGCCGCGGGCGATGGCGCGTTCCTGGATTTTCTCGGCGAGGAGGAGGGCGACGTCCCACTCGTGCTTCGACTCATAGAGGGGCGGCACCGCCCGGTCGCCAACCACGACGTAGGGGACGTAGGTGCTGGTGTATTTGATGCCCGGCTTTTCGTAGTAGCCGCAGCCCGGGAGGACGTAGTCCGAATACAGGGCCGAGGTCGACATGCGGAAGTCGAGCGTGACGATGGTATCGAGGCTCGCCCAGAGGCTATCGCGGATGAGCTTCGGGTTCGGCCAGCGGCGCAGCGGGTTCGGCCCGGAGTAGTAGAGGAAGCGCGGCCGCTTCGGGTACGGCGGCACCGGCTGCCAGCCAGCGGCAAGCGCCTCGTCGATGTATTCGCGGGCAGGCCGCGGGAGCGACGGGTCGTTGTATTCCTGTTTGCTGGCCATTTCGGCCCACTTCTTGTCGTGGGCGTAGAGCCAGGGGATGAGGGGCGCGGCACTGCCCATGCGCCCGGCCTGGAACGTAACCTTCGACAGCTCCTGCACGCCGACCCGATCGACGGGGAGTTCGGGGACCGGGTTGGTGTTCAGGCGGACGGATGGGCCGCCAAGCCCACCGCCGGTGAGCGCGCCATTTGGGGGTGGCCACCAGGTGGAGACCTTGATCCCGCTGCCGGGCTTGCCACCGGAATTCCCGGTGAGCGCGCAAAGGTAGGCCATGCCGCGCTGGAACAGGTCGGAGTGGTAGTGCTTGCAGGCCCCCCAGGAGGAGTAAATCATCGCCGACTTGGCGGCGGCGAACTCGCGGGCAACCACCCGGATGTTGTTCGCGGCGACCCCGGTGATCTCCTGGACCTTTTCGGGGCTGTACTCGGCCGCGCGCTTCTTCAGGTGCTCGAACACCGGGCGCACGGTGACCCGGCGGCCGTTGGCAAGGCGGACCCGGTGCGCCCCTTCGAGCGCCGGGTCGAGACCCTCGTCGAGCGCAATCGTCGAGTACGGCGAACCCCAGCTGCCGGGAGGGCTCTCCTTCCGGCCGGTGAGGTTGTTCCAGACAAAGAACACACCGTCAGAGCCATCCTCGTATACGTCCGACTCGCGCAGGTACTGCCCGGTATCGTCGCGGACCAGGAAGGGGAGGTCGGTCTGCTCCTTGATGTAGGCCTCGTCGTAGAGCTTCTCGTTGAGGACGACGTTGACCATGCCGAGGGCAAGGGCGGCGTCGGTACCGAAGCGGACGTTGAGCCAGCGGTCGGCGTGGATGGTGGAGGCGTTGTAGTCCGGCGCGATGCTGACGACCTTCGCGCCGCGGTAGCGCGCTTCCCACATGAAGTGGGCCTCGGGCACCTTGGTGTACGACGGGTTGCCGATCCACATGATGATGTAGTCGGAAAGGAACCAGTCATCGGCGGTGCCTTCCGACATGTACAGGCCCCAGGTCTGGATGAGGCCAACAGGGAGGTCGCCCACCCCGGCGTACGAATCGATGGTGGTGCTGCCCACGCCGGTGGCGAAGAGGTGGGATTCCATCGGCGAGCCGATGCCGAAATCGAGGTTGGTGGTGCCGTTGTCGTAAACGATGCACTCGGGGCCATCGGACTCGACGACATCGATCAGGCGGTCGGCGATTTCCGTGAGCGCCTGGTCCCAGGAGATGCGCTCCCACTTGCCCTCGCCGCGCTTGCCAGCCCGCTTCATGGGGTACTTGATGCGGGTGGGGTCGTACATGACAGAGCTGTAGACACAGCCCATCGGGCATCCCCTGGGGTTGAAGTCGGGGACGTCGGCGAACGATTTCTCGTAGGTGGCGTTCTGTTCTTCGCGCCAGACGATGCCGTCCTTGACGTAGGCATCGATGGAACAGGCGGAGATGCAGTTGACCCGGGTATGGGTGACCTTGACGACCTTGTCCCAGGTCCACTGGTCGCGGTAGACGTCTTCCCAGGAGCGGTACGCGTAGGGCTTGGAGAGCAGGTCGTCGAGTCGCGCGCCAGCATCAAGCGGCGCCAGGCGCTTCAGCGGCGCGGGTGGAGCAGCAACCGTGGCCATGGGTCGGCCTCCTTTGGGGGCCTAGTCTTCCTTCTTTTCGGTCTCGGACTTGGCGGCAGCCTTGCGGCCCGCAACCGCGCGGCCACGTGCAGCGGCATTGCGCGGGGCAGGCTTATCCTCACTTGCCTGCTGCAGCTTCTCGAGGTCGACGTTGATGGATGGCGCGAACATGGTGTGACTCCTTCCGTATGCAGCGGCCAGCCGGGTGGCCAGCGCGCTTTCTCGACGGTATGGGCGCCCCCGGGGAGCCCGTCATGATCGTGGTCATATAGATTCATCAACTCCCTCTCCTAGGGTGCGCTCAATAGAAATTGGGGGGCCGTGCGAGTGCTGACCGACATCGAAGTAGGACTTTCCGAGCAGGCACGGGACATCCGCGATACGGCCCATCGTTTCGCCGAGGAAGTGCTGCGGCCCGCCGGCAAACAGCTCGATCAGCTGGCCGACCCCCAGGACGTCATCGCCGCCGATTCGATCCTCTGGGACGTGTTCAAGAAGTACCGCCAGGTCGGCCTGAACGACCTGGAAACGGCGACGATGGAGCTCCCACCGCTTGAGCGGACGCGCATCCGGGCGCTCATCAGCGAAGAGCTCGGGTGGGGCGACTCAGGCCTCGCGATCAGCCTCGGTGTCTCGAACTTCCACAAGACCTTCGCGATGATGTCGGGCCGCCCCGCGCTAATCGACCGTTATGTCCGATCCGGCGCGGAAGAGATCGGCTGCTGGGCGGTCACGGAACCCGACCACGGCAGCGACAGCCTGACCGTCAGCGAGCCGCACTTCCGCAACCCGGAGATCCGCGCGAATTGTGTCGCCCGGAAAGACGGCGACGACTACATCATCCGGGGACAGAAGTCGGCCTGGGTTTCGAACGGCTCGATTGCGACGGTGGCCGCGCTCTTCTGCACCATCGACGGCGACCAGGGGTTCGCCGGGGGTGGCGTGGCGGTGGTGCCGCTGGACTTGCCCGGCGTTTCGAGAGGAAAGCCGACGAACAAACTCGGCCAGCGAGCGCTCAACCAGGGCGAGATCTTCTTCGATGATGTCCGCATCCCTGCGGAGTACATGGTGATCGGCAAGGAGAACTATGCCGCGGTCGTCGAGCAGATCCTGACCGGCGCCAACGCGAGCATGGGCACCATTTTCGTGGGAGTCGCCCGGGCCGCCCTGGAGCTTGCGCTCGATTACGCGAAGACGCGGGTCCAGGGTGGAGTTCCGATCATCCAGCACCAGAGTGTGAAGGCGCGCATCTTCAAGATGTTCGCGCAGGTGGAGGCGGCCCGATCCCTCGCGCGCCGGGTCGTTTACTACAATGCGACCAACCCGCCCCTCCTCCAGTACTCGATTGCCTCGAAGGTGACGGCCACGCAGACCGCCTTCGAGGTGGCGAGCCAGGCGCTCCAGATCTTCGGAGGTAACGGCCTGACAAAGGATTTCCCGATCGAGAAGCTGATGCGCGATGCGCGCGCCTCGATGATCGAGGACGGCTGCAACGACATCCTGAGCCTGGTCGGCGCATCGAAGCTGTAGCCGGCGGCACACCATCCGGAGCCGGGCCCAGGCCCCCATCCAATCACGCGGGAGTAGAACCATGAAGATGAACGCGATCGTCGCCGGGGTGGGGATGACCCGCTTTGGCAAGATGCTCGACCGGGGACTCAAGTCCATCGGCGCCGAGGCCGTCGAAGCCGCAATCAAGGATGCTGGCATCGACAAGAACGACATCGAGGCGGCATTCGTGGGGAATGCTGCGGCGGGCCTGGTCACCGGACAGGAGTGCATCCGGGGGCAGGTCGTGCTGCGCTCGGCCGGGATCGGCAAAATCCCGGTGGTCAACGTCGAGAATGCGTGCGCGAGCGCCTCGACAGCGCTCCACCAGGCCGCGGCGATGGTCACGGCCGGCCTGTACGACGTCGTGCTCGCCCTCGGGGTGGAGAAGCTGTATGACGAGGATAAGCGGAAGAGCTTCGCGGCGTTCAGCGGCGCCGTCGATGTGGAGGCGCTGGCGGAGATCATGGCGCGCCTAAAGCAGGGCGCCGCCGAATCGGGGGCCGCGAAGGCCGCCGAGGGCGCAGGACAGAACCGGTCGATGTTCATGGACATCTATGCCGCCTCGGCGCGCAACCACATGAAGCGTTACGGCACGACCGTCCACCAGTTCGCGCGAATCGCGGCGAAGAACTCGTTCCATGGCAGCCTGAACCCGCGCGCCCAGTTCCGCGAGAAGCTGACCATCGAAGATGTGCTCAACGCGCCGATGATTGCGGAGCCCCTGACCCGGCCGATGTGTTCGCCCATCGGCGATGGAGCGGCCGCCGCGATCATCGTGAGCGAGCGCAAGGCGGCCCAGCTGGGCATCACGCACCCGGTGCGGATCTCCTCGATGGTGCTCCGCTCGGGCTGGGATCACGGCAGCGACGAGGCCGGGCTCGTGGAAGTCTGTTCGCGCGAGGCCTATGCCGAGGCCGGGGTCGGCCCGAAGGACATCAGCGTCATGGAGGTGCACGACGCCTCGGCGCCTGCGGAACTCATGGCCTACGAATCGCTGGGCCTCTGTGCGAAGGGCGAGGGTGGCCCGTTCGTCGATTCCGGCGCCACCTGGCTCGGCGGGACGATCCCGGTCAATACCTCGGGAGGGCTGTTGCGCAAGGGGCACCCGGTGGGGGCCACGGGCATCGCCCAGGTTGTTGAGCTGACGGAGCAGCTCCAGGGACGCAGCGGAGACCGCCAGGTGAACGGCGCGAAGGTGGCGCTGGCGCACAATGGC
>JBBIVC010000010.1:16611-19665 GCA_037439905.1 Thermoflexus sp. | reverse complement strand
ATGACGGTGAACGTGGTGGACGCGGAAGCTGGCGCCGGACAGAACCGCAGTAGCGCCGAGGCGACGGCGAGCAGCTGGTCTGGCGAAGCATTGTTACCGATGACCTCTGTCACCACGAAGCCGTCCACCGTCTTCACCGCGAAGGCAACGCGGGCGTCCACGGACTCGAGTCCTGGGATGCCCGCCACGACGACGAGTAGCTGCGCACCGATGCTGGTTTCGGCGATGCGATCAGCAGAGGCGCTGATCGCTACCCATGCCTCCGGGCGCAGGTACTTTACGATGTGAACTGTGACGCCGGGGGCCACGAGCAGTAGTCGGTCAGAAGTGACCACCCGGTCGTCGCAGGCCCAGGCAGTGAAGCCGGTCCCCACGGTATCGGACCAGCCCCGTGGCAGTTCGCGCACGAAGATGTCCATCGAACTCCCGGCGACGGTATCGGGGCTGGCGATGCGCCTGGCGGGCTCCTTACAGGGCACCGTGTGCTCACCAAAAGCGGCGCTGCCCGGTGCGATGCGCAAGCCGGCGATAACGCCCTCGAACTTTCCGCGCGTGTTCTCGTCGCACACGGCGCGGCCCGCTGAATCCGGTGGATACTCGGCGGGCGAACACGGCTCGAGCGGCGGTGTGGTTGTGAGATCCGGTTTCACCGGAATTTCTGTCAGATTGCCGACTCCCGAATCAGCTCCGGGGTCGGCGACGGCTGGGTTACTTGGGTCCCAAATCCCGCTGCCCACGATGCCGCGCATGAGGGCGAAGCCTGAGAGCAGCGCCGCTAGGCTCAGCCCGGCAACGACGCCGGTTCGCCGACGCAAGAGACGGCGGGGCAGTGGCAATCGCAGTCGAGAGGCTACTTGAGATACTGATCGCATCGCGTCCCTCCCGGTGAGATGCGTCAAGAAGCGTCTCTCCACGTGGCGAGCCCCGCAATACGGCTCGTTGGCCCCCGCCGATCGGCCGGGGTCAACCGGCCCCCTCTTCTTGGTCGCGCAACCACATGGCGAGCGCAACCCGGTTGGGCACGCCGGCCTTGCGCATGGCGGTCTCGACGTAGTGCTTCACGGTGGATGCGCTCAGCCCGAGCGAGAGTGCGATCTCCGCGTTGGTCATCGCGCGCGACGAGCGCGGCCACCTCGCGCTCCCGTGGGCTGAGCCGGTCTTGTTGCATCACTCACCCCCGGCCGCTCCGCGAGCGGAGCGCCGGGGATGCCATACAAATCCCGCGGGCGGTTCCATCACGGGAAGCGTAAACGCGGGCTATTGGCCGGAATCCGCTACTTGACGATCACCTGGGCGCCAATGGGTACGAGCAGGGCCACCCGGCCCGATCAGATGCGGACAGGCGACCGCCGCCACGATGGCGAAGGTCGCTACAGTCACGCATTCGTGTGTGGGTGCCGACGTGGGGCGGAGCGTGGTCCATCGCCCACGGAATGCATTGCAAGTTCCTCAGCACGTTGCTCGTTCTGTTGAGGCATTTGCTCCAGTGACGCCAAGATAGTCTTGAGAGTAGAGATATTGACCGTTGCTGTAGCCATAGAAGCAGGCGTAGTGATTTTCTCCAACAATCCATGCACTACCGTTCCGCTGTCCAAGCTCGACGTGCAAATGGTTTGAGCCGGGATACGAGACATCGTAGCACTTTTGGTCGCTTGGAACATCTGGTGGAACCCCCTGGCCGTTGCCCCAGTACGCTGTCCAACCCACCGTACTGCCCCACGTAACTGTGTTACCTATGTACCAGAATTGTTGATCGCTAGGCATCCAATAGTATGGCCCATATTCCGAGACATGTGCGAAGAGAGTCCATCCTCGGTGACCGCCGGGATTATAGAGGTTGATCTTGTAGGCCCAGCCTGCCCAGACGTTCGGGTTGGAGCATGACGTACCCTTACTCGCGACCACGCCATACCCCCCTCCGTTCGCGCCATATCCGTAGTTTGTCCACGGCCAGAAATATCCTCTTGTGTACTGAACCTGGTAGTAGTCGGTCGCGATATCCCCTCCCCATGGGCGGTGGTGGAAGTCCGGGTCCGCATAGCCTCCCAGCGCCCATGTGCCATTGAACGGTGCACCTGGGAATACGTACGACTGGGAGTGCCCAGCCTGGGCCGAGTCGTTCAACCCGGCAGCCAGGATCAATCCACCGCCGGCGATCAGGCCGATCATCCATCGCCATGGACTGAAGAGTGCTGCGCGCATGATCGTCTTGGCCTCCGTGTCTGTTTCAGTTGATGGAGATGGCCCGGAGCAAACCGTTGCCGGAGTCTGCCACGATGATCGTGTCGACGAGAACAACGATGCCGCCGGGCGAGGAGAATCGAGCGGCCGGGCCTGGCCCGTCCGCATATCCGCGGGTTCCATCGCCGGCGACGGTGCTTGCCGCTTTCAGTGTGGCGTTGAATTGGACGATTCGGTGGCTACTTGTCTGAGAAGCGAACAGGGTGCCCGTTCCGGGGTCGTAAGCCAAGAACGACACCTGACCGAGGTTGGTCGCGTAGTCTGAGACGCCGCCCTGCAGGTCGATCAGTACGACTCGCGGCGAGCCGTGCGTGGCAACGAAGATGTCACCTGTGCTTGGGTCGACTGCGACAGCCACCGGGGCCTCGATCCCCGTGGCGATTGTCGATACCAGGCCTTCGGGAGTCACACGGCGGACGGCATGATTATCTTTGTCTGCGACCACCAGAGAGCCATCGGGCGCAACGGCGATACCGGCCGGGAGATTGAATCGGGCTTCAGCACCCTTCCCGTCCCTGAGTTCGCCCTGGCCCAGCCCTGACGGCCCCCCACCCGCGAGGGTCGTGACGTTGCCAGCGGGGTCAATCGCCCGGATCCTGTGGGCGACCGAATCTGATACGTACGCGATGCCCGAAGCGCTGACGGCGATCGCTGCCGGCCCTTCGAAAGCTGCAACGTCTCCCGAGCCGTCCCGCACGGCCTGCTCTCCCGAGCCCGCAACGGTTTCGACAATGCCGGTCGTGGCATCGAGTCTGCGTACGACCCGGCTGTAGAAGTCCGTAAACCAGAGCGAGCCGTCCGGGCCAGCGGCCA
>JBBIVC010000010.1:2372-16601 GCA_037439905.1 Thermoflexus sp. | reverse complement strand
GGGTATCCGAGTTTGGCATCGTGGGCCGGGCCGTCCTGGGGTGTGATCTGTTCGGTCGGCGACCGCAGGGACCCGGCGATGGTCGTCACGCGGGCGCCCTCTAGCGCTGCGAGAGTCGGGGTGGCAGCTGGCGATGGTGCAACGCGCACGGTGGGATTTCCCTCGCGCACCTCGCTCGCACAGGACGTCAGAAGCATCGCCCCGGCGAGCGCCAGCAACGCGGACCGGGCTGAGCGCATTCGGCACCTCCTGCTGAGTGAGCAATTTGATGTGTAGGTGCCTGCATTCCGCAATACGGCTCTTTGGCCCCCGCCGATCGGCCGGGGTCATCCGGCCTCCTCCTGGTCGCGCAACCAC
Organism: Thermoflexus sp.; assembly: GCA_037439905.1. Lineage (GTDB taxonomy): Bacteria > Chloroflexota > Dehalococcoidia > Tepidiformales > Tepidiformaceae > Amarobacter. The sequence continues at coordinate 16,244 of JBBIVC010000010.1, read as the reverse complement.
ATGGCAAGCGAGACGCGGTTGGGCACGCCGGCCTTGCGCATGGCGGTCTCGACGTAGTGCTTCACGGTGGATGCGCTCAGCCCGAGCGAGAGTGCGATCTCCGCGTTGGTCATCGCGCGCGACGAGCGCGGCCACCTCGCGCTCCCGTGGGCTGAGCCGGTCTTGTTGCATCACTCACCCCCGGCCGCTCCGCGAGCGGAGCGCCGGGGATGCCATACAAATCCCGCGGGCGGTTCCATCACGGGAAGCGTAAACGCGGGCTATTGGCCGGAACCTGCTACTTGACGATCACCTGGCCCGACATGGCGGCGCCGTGGACCGCGCAGTGGTATTCGAAGAGCCCGTTGGTCTTGAACTCGTACGAAAACGTGCCCGAGCCCTTCAGGCGCGGGGACTCGACCGGGATGTCGCCGTCGTTGCTCTTGAACGTGCCGGTGATCTGGTGCTCCTGCTTGCCCGTCCACCGCCAGAAGACCTCGCTGCCGATCGGCACCTGCAGCGCGCCGGGGGAGAATCCCGAGTCGCTGACGGTGATGGTGCGGAGGTTCACGGGGATGCCACCGGCCGGCGGCGGAGCGTCGGCGCCCGGGGTCGCCTCCCCACTGGCGCCGCCGCCACAGGAGGTGGTGGCCGAGGCCGCGGTGAGTGTGAGCAGCAGCAAGGCGAGACGAATCGTGCGCGGCATGGCGGGCGAGTTACTCCACGGACGCGATGAAGGGGTAGAGCGGCTGCCCGCCGCTGAGCGCTTCGACCTCGACGCCATCGAACGCGGCCTCCACCGCGGCGCGGGCGGCTGCGAGCTCACCCGGGGGCGTGTCTTCTCCACCATAAATGGTGACCAGCGAACCCCCGGTAACGTTCGCGCGCCTGAGGCCGGCGAGCAGCGCATCCCGCGCGGTCTCCTCCGCAGCCACGAGGCGCCCATCGACCAGCGCGATCGCCTGGCCCTCGCGCACGTCGATTCCGTCGGCGGTACGGCTGGCGGCGGCGATGGTCACTTCGATGGTGGTGACGCCCTTCGCAGCCTCGGTCATGGCCGCCACGTTGGCCCCCGCGCTCTCTTCGGGGTCGAAGGCCATCGCGGCGGCGACGCCCTGCGGGAGCGAGGTGGTCGGTACCAGGTGGATGGTACACCTGGCAAGCGAGACCGCCTGCTCGGCGGCCAGCCGGACATTCTTGTGGTTGCTCAGGACGATGACATCCGGGATGCGCAGCGCGTCGGCTGCGTCGGCGATGCGCCCGGCGGGCGGCTTCTCGATGAGGCCGAGGTCGCTCACCGCCACACCGAGGCTTTCGAACACCCGGTCGAAGCCTTCGCCCCGGCTCATCGCGAGCACAGCGAGGCGGGCTCCCGCCCCGGAGCCGCTGGCCTTGAAGAGCTCATGCTGCGCGCCCATATCCTCGACCTTCACGCGCGACACCGCGCCAAGCGCCCCGGCGGCGTCGATGAGCGGCTGCGGGTCGATGGTGTGGACGTGCACACGGGCGAGCGTCTCATCGCCCACCACCACGACGGAACGGTTGCCACCGGATTCGGCAAGAGCGCGGACCCGTTCCAGGTCCAGCGGGCTGGCGGTGGCTTCCACCAGGAACTCGGTGCAGAAGCCGAACTCGTCCTTGCCGTGGCCTTCGACCATCGCGATGGGGCGGTGAGCCTTGTGCACGGCCGGCCGTGGAGCCGCGCCGGTGAGGGCAGCGAGCAGCCCTTCGAGGATGACGCATACGCCTTCCCCGCCCGCGTCGGTGACGCCGGCCTCCTTTAAGGCCGGCAGCTGGTCGATGGTGGCTTCCTCCGCGGCTTCGGCGGCGGCAACGGCCCGGGCGAGCACCGGCAGGCACCCGGCTCCCTCGCCGCCCCCCGGCAGCGCCCCGGCGGCCAGGCGTGCTTCGGCGGCGGCCTCGCGCAGCACCGTGAGCATGGTCCCTTCCTGGGGCTTGCTCACGGCGTGATAGGCCTGGGCCGCCGCGGCTTCCAGCCCGCGCGCCAGTGCCTGGGCATCGAGCACCTGGGCCGTGCCCACTCCGCTTTCGAACCCCCGTAGCGCCTGCGAGAGGATGACGCCGGAATTCCCCCGCGCGCCGTACAGCGCACCCCGCGCGATTGCGTGCAGCACCTCGGCGGCTGCAGGGTGGTTCCCCAGCTCGAGCGAACGATCGACGCCCTCCCGCAGCGTCGCCGACATGTTGGAGCCCGTGTCGCCGTCGGGGACGGGGTAGACGTTGATCGCGTCGATGGCTGCGGCCGACTGGCGGAGGTGGCTGGCGGCCGCAATGAAGAGCGCCCGCAACGATGCGCCATCGAGCAGGTCGCCAGCGGACGGGACAGCGCTCACCGGCACACCTCGCGGGCGCCGGTTTGGCCGTTACTGAATCCGGGTGCTAGCATGGAGGTTCTGATTCTGCCACGGAAGGGGCATTGACGCATGGCCAGCGGCGCTTGCGACGTTTGCGCGAAGACCACAATGTTCGGGCGGCACATCCGCCACACCCACGGGGGCCGCTGGGAGCGCAAGGCGACCAAGAAGTCGCGCACCTTCAAGCCCAACATCAGCAAGCAGCGCATCTTCTTCGGCGGCGAGTCCATCCGCCTCAACATCTGCACGCGCTGCCTGCGGACGCTGGTGAAGTCCCAGGGCTAGCGCTCGCCACGATCATTGAAGAAGCCGGGCCGCATGGCCCGGCTTTTCGTTTGCCCCACGAATCAGATCGCGGCGAACCGTGCCAGTGCCGCATCGAGTGGTTCGACGGCCACGCCCGGGTGGGCAACCACCGCCTTGAGCCAATCGGGGCGAGCCCTGGCGGCCACGGCGATAGGTTGCGGGAACCCGGCATGCTCCGCCGCAATCTCGGCGAACCGCACCACGTACTCCGGCGGCCGCAGGTCCGATGCCAGCTCAACCAGTGCGAATGGGTCGGGTGCCGTGGCCTTCCCGGGCACCCCGCGGACCACCAGCGGCCCGGGCTCGTCGCCACCGCCGACGAGCCCGGCGCCATCGCAAAGGATTGCGCCGCGCACCTGCTCCGGACGGCCCGCCGCGATCAGCAGCGCGATGTAGGCGCCGAGGCCGCGGCCAATGATGGTGGCGCTGCCAAGCATTTGGAGGGCGGCGTCGGCATCTCCCATCAGCACCTCGGCCGTGTATCCCCCGCCACCCGGCACCGTCGAAGCCCCGTGGCCCGTGAAGTCGAGCGCAAAGACCGGGCCGGGCCAGGTCTCGATGTCCGCCGGCACATGGTCCGGCGAGTGCTCGCCGAGGGCGTGAAGATGGAGGAGCGGCCGCCCCTCGCCCTGGCGGAGGTGGTGGAGCGCCAGCTTCACACGGTTGTGCGCCAGGAAAATGGTCATTCGAGGAACTCCAGGACGAGGTCGGCCACCCGGCGCGGATGCTCGATGTGGATGAAGTGGCCGGTATCCTCGAACGGGATCAGCCGGGCGGCCGGCGGCAGATACGGCAGGAGTGCCCGGTGGTTGGTGCCCCAGCCCATCTCCTCCTCCACCGTGGCCGTGAGGCCGAGCAGCGGAGCACGCAGGTTCCGAAGCCGCTCGAGCGACCAATCGGGCCGCCACGGTCCGAACCCGCCGAAGCGGATGGCCGGGTCGAGCTTCCAGCGCCACCCATCGGCGTCGCGCCGTGCTCCGATGGTGACCAGGTACCGCAGCCACTCGTCGGAGAGGCGCGGGTTCATCCGCTTGCGCCGTTTCGCAAGCTCTTCAATAGTGCCCGGCTTGCGAAACGTCGATGCAGCCGACCGCCGGTGGTCGAGCCAATCTTCCAGGTTCTTGCGGGTGAAGCGCCGCTGCTCGTGGTCCGACACGTCCGGGTGGGGCTCCGGCGATGGCAGGCCATCGATGATGACGATCTTCGACATACGCATGGGAAGCGCCTCGGCGAGTTGCAGCATCATGCCGCCACCCTTGGAGTGCGCGACCACCGGGACCGGGTCGGGCGTGGTCGAATCGAGCACCGAGAGCGCATCGCGCACGTCGGCGTCCCAGCTATACAGCGGCGCGTAATCCGAATCGCCGTGGCCGCGGTGGTCCCAGGAGATGACGCGCCAGCCGGCGCTGGCGAGCATCGGCGCGAACACATCGAAGGTGCCGGCAAAGTCCGATCCCCCGTGGACGAGGAAGAGCGGAGGGCCATCTGCCGGGCCCCATTCGCAAACCGCGATGTTCACGCCATAGGAATCGACCCAGCGATGGCGGCTGGGCCGCTGCGCCCCCGGGTAGGTCAGGAAGGGAGATTCGACAGCCTGCAACGTCGTCATGCGCAATCCTCCGGCCGCCTGCCCGGTAAACCCTGGCCCGGCGCGCGGGATGCTGTTCGGGTCTGGTGGAGGAGTGTGGAGCGGGCGGCGGGAATCGAACCCGCGCCTCAACCTTGGAAGGGTCGCGCGCTACCATTACGCCACGCCCGCCCCTGGAGCCGGGTCACCGGCCAGCTGGCATGGTACCACCAGCGCGGGATACGTTCCCGTGGAAAACCAGCGGACAGCAAGGCCCGCACCCCGGAGGGGGTGCGGGCCCTGGATCGTCGTCCTTTCGGCGGTTAGCCGCGCGGAAGCCCGAGGCCACGGGTGGCGATGATGCCCTTCTGCACCTCGGTGGTTCCGCCCGCGATGGTGGAGCTCACGGCCTGCATGTAGCCCATGGAAGCGCGGTTCCGGATGTTGCCGTGCATCCCGAACATGTGCATCGAGAGGTTGGCGATCCGCTGGCTCAGCTCGCTGCTGAACATCTTGCACATGCTCGCTTCATGGTTCGGGATCTTGCCGTTGGCCTGCATGCTGACCACGCGGTAGCTGAGCATCTTGGCGACTTCGCACTCGATCCAGCGATCGGCGAACTCGGTCCTCACGTGCGGGTTCCGGCTGAACGAGGCTTCGGCGCCCGACTTTGCCTGGCGGATGAGGCTCTCAAGCTGCTTGCGCACGCCGATGGCGCTGCCGATGGAGCTGCGCTCGAAGTCGAGCGTGGTGGTGCCCACATACCAGCCGCGGTTCTCCTCGCCGATGCGGTTCTTCACCGGCACGCGCACGTCCTCGAAGAACACCTCGTTGAAGGTCTGGGTGCCCGCCAGCGTCGTGAGCGGCCGCACGGTGATGCCAGGCGACTTCATGTTGACGAGGAGGTAGGTGATCCCGCGGTGCTTCGGCGCATCCGGGTCGGTGCGCACCAGCATGTACATCATGTCCGCGAACTGCGCGCCCGTGGTCCAGATCTTCTGCCCATTAATGACGTAGTCGTCGCCATCGCGGACGGCGCGGGTCTGGAGGCTCGCGAGGTCCGAACCCGCGCCGGGCTCGCTGTACCCCTGGCACCAGATGACCTCGCCCTTGAGGATCTTCGTGAGGTGCTCTTCCTTCTGCTCCTCGGTGCCATGCTCGATGATGGTCGGGCCGATCATCATCACCCCGAAGCCGCCAAGGTTGCCCGGGACACCCGCCTCGGCGAATTCCTCGTTCATGATGAACTGCTCGACCACCGACATGTCGGCGCCGCCGTACTTCTTCGGCCACGAAGGAGCGATCCACCCCTTCGCGGCTACCTTGTCGCGCCACTCCTTGATCGCTCCGAGGCGGCCGAACAGCGAGCCCTCGCCCTGTTCCACATCGCCCCTGAGCGCGGCGGGCGCTTCCTTCTGGATGAACTCGCGGACTTCTTTGCGCCACGCGGCTTCGCGTTCGCTGTCTCCAAGGTTGATTGCCATGGGGGTTCCTGCTTTCGAAGTGCCCTGCCCCGCGGCAGAGCGAAGTGTGCGTCAACGATTGTGACGGAGCGCGCCCGGCGCCGCAAGCGAACGCGATTCGGGTTCTTGCCCATCGCGCCATAAGAAACATCGATGGGTGCGAGCCTGCACGGCGCCGGCAGGCTTGTGATAGGATTCACATGTCCCAACGGGGTGGCAAGCTCCTGGTCTTGTCCCTTCTCCTACTGCTCTGCTTCCATTGCCCTCCGGGGAGCTTGCCACCCCACCCCCGATCCGCCCCGCTGCTGTTATCCTTTCCTCCATGACCGCACCCGCACGCCGCCCGGCCTGGCAGGAACGCTGGGAAGAACTCAAGCCCGCCCCGTTCCGAAACTACGTCGAGGTGCTCCCCGGCCTGTACCAGGTGCGCACCAGGGGCTCCAGGGCGTACCTCATCGTCGAGGACGACATCACCCTCATCGATACCGGCTCGCCCGGCTCCGGCGAGCGCATCCTCCGCGCTGTCGAGGAACTCGGCCGGTCGCCAGAAGACATCAAGCACATCGTCATCACCCACTACCACATCGACCACGTGGGTGGCCTGCCCGAGCTCCAGGATTGGGTCCCCGGAAAAACCGGCGTACACCTCGCCGAAGCTCACCACGTGGAGAGCGACAGACCGCTTCCGAATCCATTCCAGCACCCATGGCTGGCCCGCATCTGCGAGCCCTACCTCCTGCGAAACGACCCTGGCGCGGCGCGCGTGGATGTCATCCTCGACGACGGCGATGAACTGCCGGCGCTGGGCGGGATGCGCATCGTGCATGCGCCCGGCCATACCGCGGGCAGCATCTCGCTGCATTTCCCGAACCGCGGCGTCCTCCTGGTCGGCGATGCCATGCAGTACAAGTTCGGCCGACTCATGCTGCCAAGCCGCCTGTTCACCCAGGACATGGCCGCGGCCACCGAATCGATCCGCAAACTCGCGACCCTCGATTTCGAAACCCTCTGCTTCAGCCACTTCCGCCCCATCCTCGTGGGCGCCGATCGCAAAGTCCGCGAGTTCGCTCGCACCCTGGCGGCCAAATGAACACGCTCGTCGAAATGCTCGAACGTTCGGTCCGCGATAACGGCGACCGCCTCGCGCTGACGATGCGCGTTGGCGTGCGCACCACGAAGTACACCTACACCGGCCTGGAGCGCCAGGCCCACGCGTACGCCCGCTTCCTGGCCGGCCAGGGCGTACGAAAGGGCGACCGCGTGGTGCTCTGGGCGCCGAACCAGCCCGATTGGGTTGCCGCCATGTTTGGCACCTTCATCGCCGGCGGCGTGGCAGTCCCGCTCGACGTTCGCTCTTCCCGCGAGTTCGTCGAGCGCGTCCTGCTCCAGACCGAGCCCGTGCTTGGTTTCGGCGGCCCCTCCCAGGTGGAAGTGCTGCGGGAGCTCGAAATCCCCGCCTATACGTTTGATTCGGCGCCCCTGCGCCCCAACGGCCGGCACGATGGTCCGCCGCTCGCCGGGAGCGATGTGGCCGAGATCATCTTCACCTCCGGCACAACCGGCGACCCCAAGGGCGTCGTCCTCACCCATCGCAACATCGTTTCGAACGTTGAGGCGGGAATTGCCGTCCTGCCCATCGAACGCGACACCCGCATGCTCTCCCTGCTGCCGCTGAGCCACATGTTCGAGCAGGTCGGGGGCTGCTTCGCCCCGATCCACGTCGGGGCGGCCGTGTGCTACCCGGCAAGCCGCCAGCCCGCCGCCCTTTCGCGGACCATGCAGGAATGGAAGCCGACGTTCATCATGGGCGTGCCCCAGGTGCTGACCCTGCTGATGAACGGTATCGAGCGCGAGGCTGCTGCTCGCGGCAAGCTCGGCCTGCCCAACCGTCTGCGTAGGGTCGCGGCGCCGTTGCCGCCAACCGTTCGAAAGAAACTCTTCCGCTCCGTCCTTTCGCGCTTCGGTGGCAAGCTCGACCTCATCGCCAGCGGAGGCGCGGCGATCGACCCCGAAGTCCAGCTCAAATGGGAGGCGATGGGCATCGCCGTGGTCGAAGGCTACGGCACCACCGAGTGCTCGCCGGTGGTGACGATCAACCCCCGGAACGACCGGCGTATCCGTAGCGTTGGGCGGCCGCTCCCCGGCCAACAGGTGCGCATCGCCGACGATGGCGAGGTGCTGGTCCGGGGCCCGAACGTATTCCAGGGCTACTGGAACAACCCGCAGGCGACCGCCGCAGTGTTCGATGGCGAGTGGTACCGCACGGGCGACCTCGGCTACATCGAGGATGGGTACCTCTACCTCAAGGGCCGCAAGAAGGACCTCATCGTCCTCTCCGATGGTCAGAATGTGTACCCGGAGGATGTCGAGACAGTGCTCCGCCACCAGCCCGGCGTGGCCGATGCCGTCGTGCTTGGTATCGCCGAAGGCCCGGACGTCCGGCTGCATGCGGTCATCGTGGAATCAGAGCCCGGGAGCGCCCCGGCCGCCGTCCGGCTGGCGAACGAGCAGCTCGACGCCCGCCAGCAGGTGCTGGGCTGGACGGTCTGGCCCGAGCAGGATTTCCCGCGCACCCACACCCTCAAAGTCCGCCGGCCGCTCGTCGAGGCGTACGTGAAGGAGCACCAGCGCGCCCCATCGGGAGTGCCACAGCTCGAATTGGAAGACCCGCTGCTGCGCATCATCGCTGCCGTCCGGAAGACTGAGACCCCGCTCACCGAGGACGCGAACCTGGGGACCGACCTTGGGCTCGATTCGCTCGGGCGTGTCGAACTATTGTCCGCCATTGAAGACGATATGGGCGTCTACATCGATGATACGGAGGTTGGGCCGCAGACAACGATCGCCCAGCTTCGCGTCATGGCAGCACGAGGTGAACGCAAGGTCCGCATGCGCCGGTTCCCCACCTGGCCCCGCCGAAGGCCGGTCCGGTGGGTGCGTCGTGCGCTCATGTCGCTCGTGGTGTTCCCCCTGCTCCGCCTGGGGTACAGCGTCGAGGTGCGCGGCCGGGAGCGCTTCCGCACCGTGCAGGAACCCTGCCTGATCATCAGCAACCACAACATGCACCTGGACCAGTCGATGCTGCTGCGGAGCATGCCGCACGGCTTCCGCCAGCGCGTGGCTATCGCCGCCGCGGCCAGCGACATCTTCGGCAACCGGTTGCGGGGCTTCGGCGCCAGCCTGCTGGGCAACGCCTTCCCCTTCGCAAAGGAGGGCTCGGGCGTGCGCGAGAGCCTCGAGTACGTTGCGAAGATGCTCGATGAGGGTTGGAACGTGCTGATCTTCCCCGAAGGACGGCTGACCGTCGTCGGACCGATGCAGCCCTTCAAGAGCGGCACCGGTCTGCTTGCGGTCGAGACAGGCGTGCCTGTGCTGCCCATGCGGATCGACGTGCTCCGCCCGGGATTCTATGAAGGAAAGTGGCTGCCGCACCCCCGCGCGCGCGTCCGCGTGAGCGTCGGCGAGCCCATCCGCTTCGCGCAGGGGACCAACTACGCCGAGGCAACCGCCACGCTCGAAGAAGCCGTGCGAAACGCCTGACACACCCGCAGTCCCGCCCAGTAGGACAGCGATTGGATGCCGAAAGGCCCGGGAACACCCCGGGCCTTCGATTACCTGGATGCGCGCCGGAGCTACGCCTTCAGCGCGAGCGTCTGAGCGAGATCCAGGTGGATACCGGGGCCCATCGTGGTCGTCAGTGTCGCACTGCGGATGTATTGGCCCTTCGCTTCCTTCGGCCGGGCAGCGTTCACCGCCTCGATCAGCGTGGCCATGTTCTCCTTCAGTTTCTGGTCCTCGAAGCTGACCTTTCCGAGCGGAACATGGATGTTCGCCAGGCGGTCGAGACGGTACTCGACCCGGCCCTGCTTGGCTTCCTGGACCGAGCGGGCGATGTCCTCGGCGCCGACGACGGTGCCCGAGCGCGGGTTGGGCATGAGCCCCCGCGGGCCAAGCACCCGCCCAAGGCGGCCGACCTTGCCCATCATCTCCCGGGTGGCGATGGCGACATCGAAGTCGAGCCAGCCCCCCTCGATCTGCTTGATCAGGTCATCGCTGCCAACATAGTCGGCGCCGGCCTCGCGCGCGGCCGCCACCGCTTCGCCTTCGGTGAAGACGAGCACGCGCATCACCTTGCCCAGGCCGTGCGGCAGCACGGTGGAACCACGAATCTGCTGCTCGGCATGGCGTGGGTCGAGGCCTGTCTTGATGTGGAGCTCGACGGTCTCGTCGAACTTCGCGGGGTGGATCTCCTTCGCGAGGGCGATCGCCTCATCGACGGAGTAGAACTTCGATTTGTCGACCTTCGAGGCCGCTTCGCGGTAGCGCTTGCCCTTCTTCGCCATGGCTACACCACCTCGATGCCCATGCTGCGGGCCGTGCCTTCGACGATCTTCATCGCCTCCTCGATGCTGTTGGCATTGAGGTCGGGCATCTTGGTCTCGGCGATCTTGCGGATGTCGTCCTCGGTGACCTTCCCCACCTTGGTCAGCCGGGGGTTGCCACTTCCCTTCTCAATGCCTGCTGCCTTGCGGAGCATGTCGGCCGCCGGGGGCGTCTTCAGGACGAACGTGAACGAGCGGTCTTCGAAGATGGTGAGCTGGGCGGGGATGATCTGCCCGGCCTTGTCCTGCGTGCGAGCGTTGTACTCCTTGCAGAACTCCATGATGTTCACGCCGTGCTGGCCGAGTGCGGGGCCGACCGGCGGGGCCGGGTTCGCTTTCCCGGCCGGGAGTTGCAGTGTCACCACTGCGCGGACTTTCTTTGCCAACGGTGTCTCCTCGTGTGCAAACGGCGCGCTCGCCGGCGCGCCTCCACAGAAGGTCCTTCCTGCCGGGCAGGCCAACGCCAGCCCGGAGGACAGGCCGAGCCTCCAGTATCGCAGCTCGCTGTAGTGGGAGCAAAACGCACGATGCCTTCGTCAGCGGCCCGCCGGACCCTCCTCGTCCCCGCGCCATGACAATCCGGTAAGAGCGAGTTTCCTTACCGGCCACTTCCATCAAACCCGCCCATGCGTATACTCCGCGAATCACCGTTTGGGAAGGCGTATCCCACGTAACAAGAACGGTGAACAGAAGCCAAGGGGGGATTCTGCGTGTCGGATACCGACAACTATTGGAAGAGGCGTGCCGCCTCGCAACACCTCACTCGCCGCCGCCTGCTCGGCGGCGCGGCTGCCGCTGGCGTCGGCGCGGCCGCGCTCGGGCTCGTTGGCTGCGGGGACGATGACGACGACGAAGCTGCACCCACGCAACCGGCGGGCGGCAAGACGCCCGGCGCATCGCCGTCGGCTGCTGCTTCGCCCACCCAGGCCGCGATGCAGAAGGGCGGCGTCGCCCACTTCGTCAGCGCCAACAACACCTGGGACACGTTCGACGTGGACCGCAGCCGCTTCTCGCCGGTGGCGTGGCTCATGGGCCTCACCAACCTCGGCGTGATGCAGTGGAAGAGCTTCAACAGGGGCGAGCTCGAAGGCGGCATCGCCGAGAAGTACGAGCAGCCCGATCAGAACACCATCACCTTCACCCTGCGCGACAACGTGTATTGGCACAACAAGCCACCCGTGAATGGCCGCAAGGCTGTCGCCAACGATGTCGTCCAGTTCATCCTTCGCAATAAGAATGGCAAGACCCTCGATGGCGTCGACGACCCGAACTTCTACCGCAAGTCGGCCTACCAGGCCGTCGACAAGGTCGAGGCCATCGATGAGAAAACCGTGAAGGTGACCTTCTCGAAGCCCGACCCGTTCTTCCTGACGACCCTTGCCGGCTCGTACTCGAAGGTCCAGGCGCCGGAGGCTGTCCAGGCGTTCGAAAAGGACTACCAGAACATGAAGGCCGACCTGGTCATCGGCACCGGTGCCTTCGTGCTCAAGGAGTGGTCGGCCGAGGGCAAGTCCTCGTGGGTACGCCACGACAAGTTCCACACCCAGGTCAACTGGGACGGCATCACCTGGCTGCCGCTGTTCACCGACCAGTCCGCCCAGCTGGCCGCCTTCGAGCAGAAGCAGATCGATGCCTTCAGCCCACAGCAAAACTCGGTGCTGGCTGACCTGTTGAAGCGCTTCGAGGGCAAGATCTACGAGACCAAGTCGTTCGGTGGGAACCCGATGGCGGGCACCTACTACGGCGGCGCCGCGCCCTGGAACAACCCAAACCTCATCGGAGCCATCTTCCGGGCGATCGACCGCCGCAAGCTCATCGATACGATCCTGCAGGGCCGCGGTGTGCTCGCCGGCAACGTCCCGCCGTCGCAGTCGGCGTTCGCGCTGCCCGAAGCCGAGCTCATCAAGCTCCCGGGGTATCTCGAGGACCGCGCCCTCGAAGAATCCGAGGCGAAGAAGATGTGGGAAGCCGGCGGCGGCCCGGCCCTCGGCGAGATCATCGTCGACATCCCGGACATCTGGGAGGGCCTCTATTCCGGCGTCTCCTCCCTCATCACCAACCAGCTCAACAAGGTCCTCGGAAATACCTTCACGGCGAAGATCGAGCCGTACTCCACCATCACGGGCAAGATCGTGAAGCAGGGATACGGCAACGGGAAGAACAACATCTGGTACGGCTGGATCACCGAAGTCTCCGACCCCGAACCCACGCTCCTGAACTACCTGCAGTACAACTCGAAGCAGCCCCAGTTCCAGCAGTATGGCGTGAAGATCGACAAGGTCGACCAGCTGACCGAGAAGTCGATGACCGAGTTCGATATCTCCAAGCGCCAGGTCATCGCCAAGGACGTCATGAAGGAGCTGGTGCTCAACTACGGCGCCGGCGTCCACTACAACATGGTGACGGTCGGTTCCACGCTGCGCTGGAACTACCTCAAGATCCCTGAGTCGTCATCGTTCGTGCAGCAGCACATGTACGGCCAGTACTACTGGTTCGACCAGACCGACCCGACCTGGCAGGGCCGCCCGGCCTGACGCGGGAAGGGCAAACCGGGGCAGGAGCCATGGCTCCTGCCCCGATGTGGTACGAGGGGGGAAGCCATGAGGAACTACATCCTTCGTCGGGTGGTCGTGAACATCCCGGTTATCTGGCTGGTCGCGACCCTGGTGTTCCTGGCCACCAGCGTGCTGCCGGGCGATTTCGTCGCCCAGCGCATCGCCGCCCAGGACCCGACGTCCACGGATCCAGCGCTGCGCCAGCAGCAGATCGATGCCGTGCGCAAGGAGCTCGGACTCGATAAGCCGGTGGCGCAACGTTACGTGATCTACCTGGGAAATCTGCTACGGGGTGATTTTGGCGTCTCGTACCAGAACAAGGAGCCTGCGCTGCAGGGCATGAAGGACGGGCTGCCGTATTCACTCCAGCTCTCCCTCATGTCGCTCTTCGTTGCAGTCGTTACGTCCATCCCCATCGGCATCATCTCGGCCATACGCCAGGACTCGATCACCGACTACGGGCTGCGCTTCTTCGCCATCCTTGCGCTGGCCATGCCCAACTTCTGGGTGGGCACGATGCTCTTGCTCTACGTGGTCAAGTGGAAGCTATGGAGCATCCCCATCAGCACCTCGCCCCTCCTCTGGGAAGACCCGATGGGCAGCCTGAGGCTGTTCATTCTGCCCGCCATCGCCGGCGGCCTCGCCTCTGGCGCCGGGGTGATGCGTCTCCTGCGCTCCCAGATGCTCGAGGTGCTAAGGCAGGACTACATCCGGACCGCCTGGGCTAAGGGCATGCGCGAGCGCGTCATCATCATCCGCCACGCCATGAAAAACGCCATGGTGCCGGTGGTGACGGTGCTTGGACTCACCCTCGCCGGCCTGCTCAGCGGCAACGTCGTGTTCGAAAACCTCTTTGGCATTCCCGGCGTGGGCCGCCGTATCCTTGCCGCGATCAACGCGCGCGATGTCCCGGTCGTCCAGGCGTTCGTCCTGGTGATCGCCACCTTCATCGTCTTCGTCAACCTGGGGATCGACCTGCTCTACGGCGTGCTCGACCCCCGCATTCGATACTCCTAGGAGGGGCTGCAGATGGCACAGGAACAGGCAGTCCTCGATCGCCCCGGCTCGTATGGCGTCCGCCGCAGCCTCAGCGACCGCCCCGCCCTCGTGCGGATGTTCGTTCACATCAGCCGATTCTTCCGCAACAAGCCGCTCGGCGGATTCGGCGTCGTCATCATCGGCCTCTGCGTGTTCGCCGCGATTTTCGCCGACCAGATCGACCGGTACGACCCCGAAACGATCTTC
>JBBIVC010000010.1:0-2300 GCA_037439905.1 Thermoflexus sp. | reverse complement strand
CCGACCCGATGGTCAGGCTCGAACACCCCGCCGAAGTCTTCCAAAAGGGGGAGACGCCGATCCTCTTCGGTCACCCCACGGCGGACCACTGGCTCGGCACCGATGGCCTCGGCCGCGACCTGTACTCGCGCATCATCCACGGCGCGTGGACGGCCCTCTACGTTGGCCTGGGGGCCGCCCTCATCGCCACGATCCTCGGCGCCATGGTCGGGGTTTCGAGCGCCTACTTCGGCGGCGCCGTCGACTTCGTCGCCCAGCGCATCGTCGATACGCTCCAGGCCTTCCCGGGCCTGGTCCTCCTGCTCCTGTTCGGGCAGGTCGTTTCGAACCCGACGCTCACCGTGAACACGATTTCGCTGGGTATCCTCGGCGTTGCGAGCTCCTCGCGAATTGTGCGGAGCGCCGTGCTCGCCGCCCGGGAAGAGGTCTATGTCATGGCCGCGCGGACGATCGGCGCGACTGACGTGCGCATCATGGCCCGGCACATCTTCCCGAACATCACCGCGCCCATCATCGTCACCTTCACGAGCTCGATCGGCCTCTACATCCTGATCGAAGCCACGCTCGCGTTCCTCGGCCTCGGTGATCCGACCCGCGTTTCGTGGGGGAAGATGATCGAAGAGGGGCGCCGGAACGGGACGTCCGACCCGTGGATGGCGCTCGCCGTGGGCGCAGCACTCACCCTGACGGTGCTCGGGTTCAACCTGGCGGGCGATGCCCTCCGGGATGTGCTCGACCCGAGGCTTCGGGGCCGCGGAGGGCGTGCCGGCTTCTAGCCGCTACGCCCTCCGCCTGGCCCGGCCCGGCGCGCTGGCGCCGGCAAAGAGCTGCCTCCGTCCGACGCATGGCGGCGGGCAGACCCCTTGGCGCAGGACCGGAATCACGCTCCGGTCCTGCCCGTGTTCAAGAGAGTGAACGAAAACCGAACCTGCTTCGGATCTGCGCTCCAAATGCCGGTCTCGAATGTCACTCACGAAAGCGCCCCGGGGAAACCCGGGGCGCATTGATGATCCCGCACCGCCCACGCCTACAGGCGCTCCACCTGGAGGAAGTCCAGCTCCACCGGCGTCTCCCGCCCGAACATGTTCACGATGACCTTGACGCGGCCCTTCTCGGTGTTGATTTCGTCGACGGTCCCGACGAAGTCCTCAAACGGCCCATCGACGATCCGGACGCTCTGGCCGGGCACGAAGGAAACGCGGACGCGCGGCTGCTCCATCCGCATCGCGCGCAGGATGTGGTTCACCTCGTCCTGCGAAAGCGGCACAGGGCGCGTCCCGGAGCTCACAAACCCGGTCACGCCGGTGGTGTTCCGGATCATGTGCCATGCCTCGTCCGAATCCGGGTCGCCTTCCTTGAGCTCGATCGTCTGCACCAGGACGTAGCCGGGATAGAGCTTCCGCTTCACCGTGCGCCGCTGACCGTCCCGAATCTCGATCTCGTCCTCGGTCGGGACCACCACGTGAAAGACCTTGTCCTTGGCGTCCATCTGTTCGACGGTCGCCTTGATGGCATGGCGGACCTTGTTTTCGTGGCCGCTGTACGTGTGGACGAAATACCACTTGCGGCCCGGCGCGGCGATCTCCTCGTCGGTCAGCTGTTCCTGTTCGAGCGAGTCCTCGTCCTTGCGGCGCCGAGCCGGCCGCCGCGGGGCCTTCTCTTCGGGATGAACGCCGGACAGGGCCGTGATTGGCAGCGGTTCGCTAGACATGATTAGAAGAACAGCCTCTCGATGATCCAGCCGAACAGGAGGTCCACCCCGCCGAGGAAAAGCCCCATGATGACGGCCACGATGGCGACAACGATGGTGAGGTAACGAGTCTCGCTGAAACTCGGCCAGGTGACCTTCCGCAGCTCGGCAATGACGTCGGACACGGCCCGCGGCTGGAGCCGGGACAGGAACCCGAAGGGGTTCCGGCGTCGGCGGGGCTCCGGGCGCGCGATACCGGTGGAGACAGGCGCCGCGACCGGGCGCGGCAGGTTCTCGCGGATGCGCCGCGCCGAGCCGGCCGGCTCCTCGCCGCCGCTGGCGGCTGGAGCAGTGCGGCGCCGTTGTGTTCGTGCCATGCGTCCTACCGAGTCTCCCTGAAGAGCACGTGCTTGCGGAGGCCGGGATGGTACTTCTTCAGTTCCAGCCGGTTCGAATCGTTGCGCCGGTTCTTCTGCGTCGTGTAGCGAAAAACCGGGCCTTCCGTGCTCTGCATCTGGATGATGATGCGGTCGCCCTTGTTCTTGGCCATGCTGTTCTGCTCCCGCTCGCCTAGGCGAGGATCTTGGTGACGACGCCGGCGCCGACGGTG
>JBBIVC010000009.1:0-19688 GCA_037439905.1 Thermoflexus sp. | reverse complement strand
GGTTACGAGCCTGGCGCTCCTTCGGGTGGCGACGGAGCTCAACCCCGCACTGCTCGAACGGCCGGCGTTCGTCGCGGGGCACTCCCTGGGCGAATACTCGGCCCTGGTAGCGGCCGGCTCGTTGCCGTTCGATGAGGCGGTTCGGCTCCTGCGGACGCGCGGCGAGCTGATGCAGGCGGCTGGCGACAAGAACCCGGGCACGATGGCCGCAGTGCTCGGCCTCGACGTTTCGGACTGCGAGGAAGTCTGCCGCGAAGCCGGCGCGGAGATCTGCAACATCAACGCACCGGGGCAGATCGTGATCGGCGGGCGGCGCGAGGCGGTGGTGCGCGCCCTGGACTACGCCAAGGCGCGGGGCGCGGTGAAAGTCATCCCGCTGAGCGTGAGTGGCGCATTCCACAGCTCGCTCATGCGGCCGGCGGCCGATGGCATGGTCCAGCCTGTGGCGACCGCGGAAATCGGCAACCCGCTGGTCCCGGTGGTGGCGAATTGCACGGCCACGCCGATCGCGGAGGAGATGGCCATCCGGCACGAGCTGGTCGACCAGGTGTGCCGGCCGGTGCAGTGGAGCCAGACGGTCGACTTCCTCGGGGCGCAGGGCGTGGAGACGTTTATCGAATTCGGCCCCGGACGGGTCCTGACGGCGATCATCAAGCGCATGCTGCGCAAGTCGAACTGCATCAACGTGAACGATGCGAGTTCGGTGCAGGTCACGCTCTGATGGGCGACCTGGAGGGGAAGGCGGCCCTGGTCACCGGTGGCTCTCGCGGCATCGGGCGGGCCATCTGCCTGGAGCTGGGCCGGCGGGGCGCGCGAGTGGCAGTGAACTACAACAGCAATGCAGCGCTCGCTGAAGAGGTGGTGGCCATAATTGCGGCGGCCGGTGGCGAGGCGTTCGCGGTCCAGGGAGACGTTGCTGAGCCAGACGCGGCGGCCGCCATGGTGAAGGCCACGGTCGAGCGGTTCGGAGGGCTCGACATCCTGGTGAACAACGCCGGGATCACGCGCGATGGACTCCTGATGCGCATGGCAGACGAGGACTGGGATGCGGTCCACCGGACGAACCTGCGTGGCGCGTTCCTGGTGACCCGGGCGGCGATGCGGCCGATGCTCCGGGCGAGGGGCGGACGGATCATCAACATCACGAGCGTGGTGGGAGTGATGGGGAACGCGGGCCAGGCGAACTACGCGGCGGCGAAGGCGGGGCTCATCGGGTTCACGCGGTCGGTCGCCCGGGAGGTTGCCTCGCGGGGCATTACGGTGAACGCGGTCGCGCCCGGGTTCATCAACACGGACATCATTACGAGCATGACTGAGCAGGCGACGGCCGCGGTGATGGGCCAGATTCCGCTTGGCCGGATTGCGGAGCCGGAAGAAGTTGCGCCACTGGTGGCGTTCCTGGCGAGCGACGGGGCGGGTTACATCACGGGCCAGTGCATTCACGTGGATGGCGGTATGGTGATGGCGTGACGGATAACCCGTTTCGCCGCGTGCGCCAGGTGAGCCTGGAAGCGCTCTACGAATCCGAGACCTCGAATCACGAAGCCGAAGCGGCGTTCGAGCGACGGCTGCAGGCAGCTGAGGAGGAGGAGCCTGGCGTGGCCGCACCCGGGCCGAGCGGCTATGGGCGGGGGATGCTGCGCGGAGTTCTCAGGATGCAGCCGGAGATCGATACGTATATCCGCGAGGCGGCAACACAGTACCCGCTAGAGACGATGGCTGTCGTTGACCGGAACATCCTGCGCCTTGCAATATGGGAACTGCTTACCGATAATTCGGCGCCGGTCGCGGCCATCGTGAACGAAGCTGTGGAACTGGCCCACCGGTATGGCGGGGAGAGCTCACCGGCGTTCGTCAACGGGGTGCTCCGAACCGTAAGCCAACGCATCCGCGCCGGGCGTCCGGCGCAGCCAGGGCCGCAGGAAGCGGCGAACCAAGACCAGCACCATCCACGCTAAACCAGGAGTACTCCTACCGTGCCAACAGTTTTCGAACGGGTCCGTGCCATCGTGGTCGAGCAGCTCGGCGTCGAGGAAGACGAAGTGGTCCCCTCCGCTTCGTTCGTGGACGACCTGAACGCGGACTCGCTCGACCTGGTCGAGCTGATTATGTCCCTGGAGGAGGAGTTCTCCGCCGACGTTGGCGACCTGGAAATTAGCGACGAAGACGCGGAGAAGATCGCGACGGTGCAGGACGCCGTAGACTATCTGAAGGATCACGGCGTCGAGGACAAGTAGGCTGACCGCCCGGCGGCCGTCCCGGCGAACGGGAGGTTGATGTGGAATTCCTGGGCATTGGCTACCAGGAACTCCTGCTGGTGCTCGTGCTCCTGCTCGTTGTGGTGGGGCCCGAGCGCTTGCCCCAAATGGCGTACCAGATCGGCCGTGCCGTGCGGCAGATGCAGATGTACGCCCGCGCTGTCCGGGATGAGTTCCGGGACGAGATTGACTACCTGGATGAGCAGTACCGCACGATCCGTGGCGAGGTCGACCTGGCGCAGCGCACGATCCGGGAGGAGCAGGCGAAGCTCAACAGCGGCCTGCGCGAAGTGAACGCGACACTCGAACAGGCCTCATCGGAGCTTGCGCTCGATGACAAGGTGGTGCCGTTTGCGGGCGCTCCCTCGTCGAGCGCGCCCGCAGGGGACCCGGCTCCAGCTGCCGCCGAGCCACCCAAGCCCCCGATGGTGTTCTAGGAACTCATGAGCGCAGAACCCGTCCGAGAGAACGCGACCCAACTGGCGCCGGTGAGCGGCTACTCGGGCGGGCCGGAAATGACGCTGATGGAGCACCTCAAGGAGCTCCGCAATCGGGTCATGGTCAGCGCGGTTGCCCTGGTCATCGCAACGCTGGTGTGCTTCCTCTTCTGGGAGACCATCCTCGGATGGCTGCTTGCGCCGGCGCGGGAGCGCATCGAGGACTTCCGGGTCTCGAGCTTTTCGCCGACGGACCGCATCAGCATCATCGTGAAAATCGGCCTGTATGGCGGGTTGATCCTCGCCTCGCCGGTGATCATCTACGAACTGCTCGCGTTCATCGTCCCGGGGCTGACGCCGCGGGAGAAGCGGCTCTTGCTGCCGGGGATCGCGGGCACGGTCGTCTTCCTGGCGGGGGGGATGGCGTTCGCCTACTGGGTGATCCTCCCGGCATCCCTCGGATTCCTGCTGGAGCTCGGAAGCACGGAGATCCAGAACGTGACGGGCGTGAAGCAGTACGTCGATTTCGTAGTCAGGATCGTCTTCTGGGTTGGCATCGCCTTCGAGTTGCCGATGGTCCTGGCGCTGGCGGCGCGGCTGGGGCTGGTGCGGGCCAGGCAGTTGCTCGGGTTCTGGCGGTACGCGGTCATCGTCATCTTCATCATCGCGGCGGTTGTTACACCGACGCCGGACCCGATCACCCAGACGATGGTGGCGGGGCCGCTGTTCTTCCTGTATTTCGTGGGCATCCTCTTCGCGTGGCTGGTGCAGCCCAAGCGCCCCGGGGAGGCGGCGCCCCTGGAAGGCGCCTCGGCGTGAGCGCCCCCGCGACGCGGCCACACGCGGGCATAGCGGGACTCACGGGCGCCGCCGGGGGATTCCTCAGCGGGATCCTCGGTGGGGGCGGTGGGGCGGTCATGGTCCCGTTGATGACGGGGCCGTTGCGCATGGGCCAGCACAGCGCCCACGGGACTTCGCTCGTTGTCATCGTGGTGACCGCACTGGTGGCCGCCATCGCCTACTCGCTCAGTGAGCCGGTGGGCGGCAGGCTGGTTGCCGCGTTGCTGGCGGGTGCGCTGGTTGGCGCCAACATGGGGGCCCGGGCGGCGATGCGCATCCCGGCGATGCGTTTGCGGCAGATATTCGGACTTTTCCTGGTCGCGGTGTCGCTGCGGCTGTTGCTGGTTTCGAGCGTGGACCCGTTGCTCACGCTCGACGGCGCGGCGGAATTCGCGACCGGCGCGGGAATCGGCTTCGCGGGAGGGCTGGCGAGCGGCGCGCTCGGGGTCGGCGGGGGCGCAATCTTTGTGCCGGCGCTGGTCCTGGTCCTGGGGGTGGGTCAGCACGAAGCCCAGGGGGTTTCGCTGTGGGTCATCGTGGGCGCCTCGCTGACCGGGGCGCTGGCGCACTACCGGCAGGGGACGGTGGACACGGCGGTAGCGAAGTGGGTGGCCCCGTTCGCATTGCCGGGGGCCGTTGCTGGCGCGCTGGCGGCAGCCGCGTTGAGCGGACGCTCGCTCCAGGTCGTCTTTGCGGTGGTCCTTTCGGCGATAGGCGTGCAGATGCTCGTGACAGCGCAGCGCCGGCTCCGGGCGGAACGGGCGGCCACTGCCCGGCTCGCTGCAACCATGGATGCGGCATGATCACCCTGGAGGAACGTGCGGCCGAGCTTTACGAAGTGATTCGCGCCTGCACGCTTTGCGCGCTTGCATCGACGCGCACGCAGGCGGTGCCGGGCGAAGGCCCGCTGACCGCAGAGGTGATGTGCATCGGCGAGGCCCCGGGACTCAACGAGGACAAGCAGGGCCGTCCGTTCGTTGGCGCCGCGGGCAAGTTCCTCGATGAGCTGCTCGCGGCGGGGGGGCTGCGACGGGACGAGGTGTACATCTGCAACGTGCTGAAGTGCCGTCCGCCGGGCAATCGCGATCCGCTACCCGGGGAGATCGAGGCCTGCGCAGAGTACCTCGACCTGCAGATCGACATGGTGGACCCGCTGGTGATCGTCACACTCGGGCGCTTTTCGATGTCGCGGTGGTTCCCTCAGCAGGCGATTTCGCGTATTCATGGGAGCGTGCGAGAGTTCGACGGCCGGTTCGTGATTCCGATGTACCACCCGGCGGCTGCGCTCCACCAGCAGAACCTCAGGCAAGTGCTGATCGAGGATTTCCAGCGGCTGCCGCAGGTGATCGCGCGGGCCCGGGCGCTCAGGTCGTCGCCAGCACCGGCCACCGCCGGCCAGCAGTCGGTGGGAATAGCGCAAGTGGCCGCGAAGGCTCCCCCGGAGAAGGACGAATCGATTGCGCGGCCGACCGCACCGCACGGTGCGCAACCTGAACAGATCCGGCTGTTCGAATAAGGATACCCATGACAGGAAAGACCAGTCTGCGCGTCATCCCGCTCGGCGGGCTTGGCGAAATCGGCCGGAACATGATGGTCCTCGAATACGGCGATGACATCATCGTCGTTGACGTGGGCCTGATGTTCCCGGAGGAAGAAATGCTCGGGGTCGACCTGGTGATCCCCGACTTCACCTACCTTCGCGAAAACCGCGAGAAGTTGCGGGCGGTGTTCCTCACGCACGGACACGAAGACCACGTGGGCGCGCTCCCCTACTTCATGCGCGAGTTCAACGTGCCCATCTACGGTGCACGCCTCACCGATGGGCTCATCCGCGTGAAGCTGCAGGAACACCGGCTGCTGCAGGGCGCCGAGACCCACGTGGTGGAGCCGGGTGAAGTCATCAACGCGGGCGTCTTCGAGGTGGAGTTCTTCCCGGTGGCGCACAGCATCCCGGATGCGTGCGGGCTCATCATCCGGACGCCGCTCGGGCTCGTCGTGCATACCGGGGACTTCAAGCTGGACCACACGCCAGTGATGGACCAGCACACGGACCTGATCCGGCTTGCGCAGGTCGGGGCGGAGGGCTGCCTGTTGCTGCTGGCCGACTCGACGTATGCCGAGCAGGAGGGGTACACGCCCAGCGAGCAGCTCGTGGGCGAGGCGCTGCGGAACATCATGGTGAATGCCCCGGGGCGCGTGATTGTCGCGACGTTCGCTTCGCTGATTTCGCGGGTACAGCAGGTGATCGATGCCGCGGTCTTCACCGGGCGGAAGGTGTTCGTGACTGGCCGCTCGATGATCGACAACGTGGCAATGGCCCGGCAGCTGGGGTATCTGAACGCGCCCGACGGGACGATTGTGGGTGTGGAGGAAATGCGGAACACGCCACCTTCGCGGCTGGTAGTGGTGACCACTGGCAGCCAGGGCGAGCCGACGAGCGCCCTCACGCGTATGGCCAATGGCGACCACCGCCACATCACGATCACGAAAGGTGACACCGTGGTGCTCTCGGCCTCGCCCATCCCGGGGAACGAGACAGCGGTGTACCGGAACGTGGACAACCTGTTCCGGCTCGGGGCCGAGGTCCTCTACAACCGCGCGCTGAATACGCACGTCCACGGGCATGCCAGCCGCGAAGAGCTGAAGATCATCCAGGGGCTGTTGCAGCCGGAGTACTTCGTGCCTGTGCACGGTGAGTACCGGCACCTCGTCATCCACGCGAAACTGGCGGAATCGGTCGGTGTGCCGAAGGGCAACGCGTTCGTGCTGACCGACGGCGATGTGCTCGAGATCGACGACGAGAGCGCGTGGACGGGCGAGCGGGTCCCGGCGAGTTATGTCTATGTGGATGGGCTGGGCATCGGCGATGTGGACCAGCACATCCTGCGCGACCGGGCGCATCTTTCGACCGACGGCGTGGTCGTCGTGATCGTGACGGTGGACAAGCAGACCGGGAAGCTCGAACGGGCGGCAGAGGTGCTGGCACGCGGGTTCGTCGACGTGGAGGAACGCGAGGACCTGCTGGAACGGAGCAAGCAGGTGGTGGCCGATTCCATCCGGGGTGTGGATCACTACGCGGAATTTGGAGACATCAACCTGCGAATTCGCGACGCTGTGAGCAAGTTCCTCTATGATGAGACGCGCAGGCGCCCGATGGTGCTGACCGTGACTGTCGAGGTCTAGTCAGCCGCAAGACTGGGCGCTGCCGTTTCCCGGCCAGCGGGGTGCCGGTAGACGGGTGAAGAGGAGTGCAGAGCCATGGCGGCGAGGGCACGTACTCGGCCCCGCACTGCCCGCGCGAGCGGTGGTTCGCGCGGCAGGAACCGGAAGAGCCGTTACTCGCTTGCGAAGCTTGGCAGGCCCGGAGTTGCCGGGCCGGTGGTGGTGCTCGCCGTCCTGGTGGCGGCGGCCATCGCGTTCGACGGGGCGGAGGTTGGCCGCGACCTGCGGGATTGGCTCCTCCGTACCTTCGGGTTCGGATTGCTGGTGCTCTTTGGCTGGGCCGTGTATGGCGCGGCGGCAGCCTGGCGTTGCTGGTATGCCGACCGTGCCAGCTTTGCGCGGCGGACGGCCGGGATGGTCGCAGCCGGCCTGTTCGTATGGGGGCTGTTCGGGCTGAACGAGGCGCGCTGGACGGCGGGGAACGTGAGCTTCCAGGAGGTTTCGCTGGGGGGCGACATCGGCCGCCAGATCGTCGCGGGGTTCCTCGGGAAGCTGGCGTGGCTGAGCCTGTTCGTGGTGGCCGCGGCCCTGCTGGCGCCGGGCCCAACACGCTGGTTTGCGACGAACGTGCCGCTCTGGATGGAGGAAGCGTGGCGGCGGCGGTTGCCGCACCGGGCTGCGGCGGCCATCGGGCGCTGGATCCAGTTCATCCTCCGGCGGCCGGGCGCCGATGACCGCGAGATCGTCATTGGGGCGGGGAGCTACGAGCGGCTGGAGCCGATGGGGCGCACGGCCCTGGAAGGGGCCCCGGTCGTCTTCAGGCCATCGATCGACCCGGCATCGCCAAGTTCGCCGGTCGGGGCGGGCGCGGCGGCGACATTCACACCGCTGCCGGCCGAGGAGCTGCCCATCGATGAGCCGGAACCCGAAGCGGAAGAACCCGTGGCGGAGGCGGAGGAACCGGACGAGCAGCACTCGGAGCCATTGCAGCTGGGGCTCGAGCTGGAACCCAAGAGCGGCTGGCAGCTGCCCGCCATCGAACTCCTCAACGCGCCGCAGCCGAGCGTCCATCGCAAGCACGACAACGCGGCCCGGGCGCAGCTCATCGTCGATACGCTGGCGAGCTTTGGCGTTGATGCGACGGTGGTCGAAATCAATGAAGGGCCGACGGTCACGCAGTTCGGGGTGGAGCCTGGATGGGAAGTCCGCTACAAGGACGTGCCGCTCCGCGACGAGAACGGCAAGCCGCTGCTCGGGGCCGATGGCCGGCCACGGACCGAGCGTATCGAGGTTTCGCGGACGAGAGTGCGGGTGAACAAGATCACCGCCCTCCAGAACGACCTGGCGCTGGCGCTCGCGGCGCCGAGTTTGCGCATCGAAGCGCCGGTGCCGGGCCGCGCAATCGTGGGCATCGAAGTCCCGAACGACGCCGCGACGGTAGTGACGCTGCGCGCCGTGATGGAGACGAAGGAGTTTCGCGAGCTCGAGAAGAAGAGCAAGCTGGCGATCGCCCTGGGTAAGGGCGTCTCCGGGGTGCCGGTGGTGGCCGACCTGGCGAAGATGCCGCACCTGCTCATCGCGGGGGCGACGGGCTCGGGCAAGAGCGTCTGCATGAACACGATCATCGCCGGGATCATGATGAACGCGACGCCTGACCAGGTGCGGTTTGTGATGATCGACCCGAAGCGCGTGGAGCTGGTGGGCTATTCGGGAATCCCGCACATGGCCTTCAGCGAGGTCATCGTCGACATGGATAAGGTGGTCGGCGTGTTGCAGGCGGTGGTCGGCGAGATGGAATCGCGCTACAAGAAGTTCGCCCAGATGGCCGTGCGGAACATCGAGGGGTACAACAAGCATCCGCGGGTGTTGAAGAAGCTGCCGTACTGGGTGGTGATCATCGATGAGCTCGCCGACCTGATGATGGCGGCCCCGTTCGAGGTGGAGAAGCTGATTTGCCGGCTGGCGCAGCTGGCGCGGGCGACGGGCATCCACCTGGTGGTCGCGACGCAACGTCCATCCGTGGATGTGGTGACCGGGCTCATCAAGGCGAACTTCCCCACGCGGATCGCGTTCGCTGTGACCTCGCAGACCGACTCGCGGACGATCCTGGACATGGGCGGCGCGGAGAAGCTGCTGGGCCGGGGCGACATGCTGTACATGCCGACCGACGCGGCGAAGCCGATCCGCATCCAGGGGGTGTACCTCTCGGATGCCGAGGTCGAGCGGCTGGTGGAGTTCTGGAAAGACGAACGATTTGGGGACCTTGCGCCGGAGACCGCGGACGCGCTCCTGGAAGAGGCGCTGGCGGCGCAGAATGGTGGCGAGGCCGAAATCGACGTGGATTTCGACGACCCGGTGGTCGACCGGGCACGGGAGCTGGCGTTGCAGCACCAGCGGATCTCGCCATCGCTCTTGCAGCGCCGGCTCAGAGTCGGGTACCTGAAGGCATCGAGGATCATCGAGATCCTCGAGGACGAGGGCATCGTAGGACCACGGGAGGATGGCGAGTCGCGCCGCGTGCTCGCCGGGGCCGCAGTTGAAGACCCTGCCTGATAGACTCTCCGGTGTGAAGAATCTTCGTTCGCTGCTGCGCCGCCATGATGAGGGTGAGGCGCCAGAGGAGCCGCGCGCGCACGAACAGTGCCTGAGCTGTGGCGCCGACCTGGAGGGATCGCGGTCGTACGAGCGGTTCCGGGTGTGCCATTCGTGCGGGTTCCACTTCCATCTGAGCGCCGAGGAGCGGCTGGCGACGCTGCTCGACATCGGAAGCTTCCACGAGGACGACCGCGGCGTGACGGCAATCGACCCCCTGTCGTTTCAGGGGCGCCAGTCGTACCGGTCGCGCGTGATCCAGGCGCAGCGCCGCACGGGGCTTACCGAGGCGGCGCTGACGGGCACGGGGACGATCCACGGCCGGGACATCGTCATCGGCGTGATCGACTTCTCGTTCCTTGGGGGTTCCATCGGCGTGGCGGCCGGGGAGCGGCTGGCGAGGGCGTTTGAGAAGGCGACCTCGCGGCGCGTGCCGGTGGTGCTCGTCTGTTCGACCTCGGGTACGAGGATGCAAGAGGGCCTGCTGGCACTGATGCAGGCGCCGCGCATCGCCGCCGCCGTACGCCGGCACGACCGCTCGGGCCTCCCGTACATTGCGGTGCTGACCGACCCGACGACGGGATCATCGTACACGGGCTTCGTAAACCTGGCCGACATTATCCTCGCCGAGCCCAACGCGCTTGTGGGGTACGCGGCGCTGCGTTCGCTCCAGGAAGCGACCTCGCAAGACTTGCCCCGCGATGCCCACACCTCGGAGGCCCATCTCCGGCGCGGGCTGATCGATGCGGTGGTCCCGCGCCACCAGCTGCGTGATTCGCTCGCGCAGTTGCTGGACCTGCTGGCAAACAGCTTCCGGCTCACCGCGCAGAAGAGCCCGCGCGAATCGCACATCGCACATTCTCAGAGGAGCGCCTGGCAGCAGGTGCAGATTTCGCGCCACGCCATGCGGCCGACGACAGCGGAACTCATCGCGCGCATGACCACGTCGTTCGTGGAGCTGCATGGGGATCGCAGCGGGGAGGATGACCCGGCGGTCATCACCGGACTGGGCTCGCTGGGCGGCGAGGCAGTGATGTTCGTGGGCCAGGTGCGGGAGCACGAGCCCGGGAACAACGGGGGATGGATTACCGCCGCAGGGTTCCGCAAGGCGACCCGGGCGATGAACCTGGCCGGGAAATTCCGGCTGCCGCTGGTGACCCTGGTGGACACGGCCGGGGCCCTGCCTTCGCTCGCGAACGAGGAAGCGGGCCTGGGCCACGCGGTTGCGCAGTGCATGGCGACCATGCTGGAAGTCCCGGTGCCGACCATCGCCGTCATCACCGGCGAGGGCAATTCGGAGGCGGCAGTCGCGATGGCGGTGGCTGACCGTGTCTTGATGATGGACAACGCGGTCTACGAGGTGGTGCGGCCGGAGGATGCAGCGGCCATCCTTTCCGGGGGCACCGAGCAGGCCGGGGAGATTGCGGAGCGGCTACGGCTGACCTCGCACGACTGCCTGAGGCTTGGCATTGTCGACCATACCGTTCCGGAGCCAGGAGAGGGCGCCCATACCGATCATGGGGAAGCGGCGATGTTGCTGCGCCGGAGCATTCTCCGGGAGCTGGCGCGCACCCAGCGGGAAAAGAGCAAGCGCCGCGTGGAGCGCCGCTATGCGCGCTACCGGCAGATTGGTTCGACGCGCTCGTGGGTGCGGGGGCGGATCGAGCGGCGGCTGGCCCACCTCCAGGACCGCGCGGGAGGAATGATCGACCGGATACGCGGCCGGGCTATCCGAAGGCGCTTCGATTTCGGCGACGAGCGCGACATCCCGGTGTGAGCGCCGCAGGGAAAGTGGACGCGCTGCACGCCGGAGTGGAAACTCTGAGAACCGGACCCGGAGAAGCGCGCTGGAACTGATCGATCTCCTGCTCATACCCCTGGGCGTAGCCGTCGGCGCGTTCGGCACGCTCGTGGGTGCGGGCGGCGGGTTCGTGCTGGTGCCGGTGCTCCTGCTCCTCTACCCGGAGAAGGAACCTGAGACCATCACCGCGATGTCGCTGCTGGTGGTCTGCGCGAACGCGGCTTCGGGCTCGGTCGCATATGCGCTTCAGAAGCGCATCGACTACCGGAGCGGCTGGTGGTTCATCCTCGGGACGTTTCCCGGGGCGGTGGCCGGAGCGGTCGCGGTCTCGTACATCCGGCGCGATGTGTTCGATGCGATCTTCGCGATGGTGCTGGGTGTGGTGGGGTTGTACCTCATGTTCCGTGGCCATCGCCAGGAGATTGCCCCGCCGGTGACGGGGCGCGGCGTGGTGCGGCGGCGGATCACCGACGCCCACGGGAACACCTTCGTGTACGCGTTCCACATGTGGAAGGGCATCCTCATCAGCGCCGCGGTGGGGTTCATCAGCAGTCTGCTCGGCATCGGCGGCGGAATTATTCACGTGCCGGTGATGGCTACGATCCTGCACTTCCCGGTCCACATCGCGGCGGCCACGTCGCACTTCGTGCTGGCCTTCATGGCGGCCGAAGGCACGGCTGTCCACGCTGTACAGGGCGTTCTGACGTGGGACCGGTCGCTGCTGCAGGCGGTGTTCATTGCGCTGGGGGCCATCCCCGGGGCGCAGATCGGGGCGCGGCTCTCTCACCGTCTCGGCGGTCCCGCGATCATCCGGGCGCTTGCGGGCGCATTGCTCCTGGTCGCGTTACGGCTCGGGCTGAAGTCCCTGGGGATCTAGCGAGGTCGACGAGTCAGGGAGTGTTCTCCCAGTCGCGCCAGCTGGAGCGGCGCTCGTCGGAGATCTCGATGTAGTGGCCTTCGCCGGGGCGCTTTGGCGCGGGCACGCGCTCCATCCGCTGCAGCAGGAAGTAGACGAGGAAACTCAGGCCGGCCATCAACCCCGCGAGAATGGCGAGGCGCTGGATGCCGCGCCGGCTGGCCCCGTCCCAGGTCTCGTAGGCGGAGCGGGAGAGTTCGAGCGCGGCTGCGCCGTCGCCGGCGGCATAGGCAGCTTCGGCCTTCTTGAGGTCGCCCGCGGGGTCGCTGAAGAGGATGCCAATGCGGCCGAGGAAGCCCGGCTTGAACGTGGCCTGCTTCTCCTTGGCCAGGGCGATCATCTTCCCGGCGGCCTCCTGGTTGAACACGCCGGTGATCGCTCCCGTGGCAGCGGAGCGGGCGCCGGTGAAGTCGCCGGCGTTGTACTTTTCGCGGGCCTGGGAGAGGGCGGCCTGCACCGCAGGATCATCCGAGCGCTCGGCGAGCTGGCTGGTGGCAGCGTTGATGGAGAGGATGGCCTGGCGCTGGTCTTCGACGACGACGGCCGTTTGTGCGAGGGTGGCCGACCCCCACGACTTCGCCACGGCATCGGGCGTGCCAAGGCCGGCTTCGGCACTGAGCCTGAGCACGCTCTCGTATGAATCGAGGAGCTCGTTGGCCGTGGCCACCTGGCGGACGATCGCGTCGAACGACCAGGCCATCAGGTTGTCGTAGATATCCGTGGGGAGGCCGGTGAGGCCAAGGGCGACGGCCCGCACGGTCATGGCGCCAACCTGGTCCTTCGCGGCGCGGCGGGTTTCGAGCAGCGGACGTGCCGTCTCGGCGTTGAACACCCAGTCGAGGAAGAGCTGTTCGAGCTTGCGATCGCCGACCCACTCGCCCTGGTCGAGGAACCAGCGGTCGTCCAGGCGCCAGCGTCCGGGGTCATCGTCGATGCGGGAGAGGACCTCGGTCATCTTCTCGCGGCCGCCGATGGCTTCTTCGTAGGCGAACCAGAAGGCGCCGGAACGCCCGTACCAGTATTCCGCGGGCCCACCGAGCATGGTGCCCCACTGGGACAGGGGGAAATTGACACCGAAGTTTTTCCAGCCCCAATCGCGCGGCGTGATCCCCAGTTCGGGAGCGACCACACGGGTGCCCCACTCCGCCAGGCCTTCCCAGAGCCAGGGCTTGTTCAGCTGGGTGTTGCCGGCCCACTGGTGGGCGAGCTCGTGGACGGTGACTTCGTCATCAACGCCCCCGGTATCGGTCGCGAGGAGGACATCGCCCGTCTTCGAGAAGGCAACGCCAGCCGCGCCGATGGCTTCGATGTGGTGGGACTGGCGCATGGTGACGCGATCCCTGGGATACGGGTAGCCGAAGGCTTTTTCAAGCAGCGGGAACGCCCGCTTCGCGATGTCGAACTGGCGGTCGGCCCAGGCCTGGTCGCGCTTGAAGTACTTGAGTGTGAGCGTCACCTCGCGCCCGTCGGGCATCTTGACCGGCGACTCCAGCACGCCGCGCTTGGATTCATCGCTGACGGAGAGCACATATGCGGAGAAGACGGCGGGATCGACACGCTGGCGGCAACGATCGTCGAGCGCGGCGCAGCGGGCGAGGGTGTCGGCATCGTCGGTGGCGAGCGCGATGAGCAGCACATCGCCGCAGACCCAGCGTTCCAGCCCGGCATCCTTCACGTCGCGCGGCTGGCCGGCGGCGAGTAGGCAGCCGGGGTCGAGCACGTTGTCGGCAGTCCTGGGGACGTCGATGAAGACGAAGGACCCGTGACCCTGGCCGATGAAGGGCGTTTCGATTGCCCCCGGCTCGATGCTGATCATGGAGCCTGAGCTGGGGCCGAGGGTGTAGGTGGCATCCAGGGTGATGCGGAGGTTCTTCTTCAGCGGCTTCGGGAGCCTGACCTCGGCGATGCCGGCCTTGCCGGCGGCCTCGGACCCCGGGGTGAGCTGGTGTTCGAGCACCTGGTCGCCGGACTTCACGACGATGTCCTTTGCGCCCGGCATCACCCACACGGGCAACGAGACAAGGTCGGCCGCCTGAAGGTTGACGTACTCGGCGTGGATCGAGACGGAGATGAGGCCAGTCGCGGTATCGAGCCGGTAGTAGCTCTCAGATGCGACGCCGTAGGGGACACTGGAGGCCTGGGCTTGAGCGCTGCGGCCGGCTGCTCCCATCGACGCCATGGCCGCGACGAACACCAGGACAGCAAGAACCGCGAAACGACGCACCCTCATGTGTGAGGAATCGGCACCAGGGTGGCACGAGAGTAGATCGGGCGGGTGACGGTGGTGATTTGCCTGTGGATTCCGGTGCCGGCGCGCCCCCACGTGACGGGAAGGGATCGTGTCGCGTGATGAGCGTAAGCGGTGACGGGGGAGAATACCCAGGAGGCCCGATCCCGGGCCGGAGGACTGCGTGAAGAGGCTCGCCCGGTCGATGGCCGGGGTCGCTGCGACCGGGCTGGCGCTGGGGCATACGCCCGGGGAGCACGATGGCGCGCGGCTCGAAGCGAACAAGGTGCCGGCGGCCCTGCGGGCGTTCTGGGCGGATGGATTCTTCGCCGCGGCGCAGGATGCCTTCATCCTCGCCTATCTGCCCCTGCTGGCGAGCGCCCTTGGAGCGAACGCGCTCCAGATCGGGTTGCTGAGCGCGTCCCAGAGCTTCGGCGCCATGCTGGCGCTGTACCCCGGGGCGCTGGCGGCTCGGAAGGCCAGCTCGCGCCGGTGGATGGTGGTGTTCTACGCCGGGATCCTCGGGCGGTTGCTGCTGCTGGCAAGCGCTTTCGCCGTGGCCTTCGCGAGCGGCCAGACCGCGCTCTACCTGGTGATCGGGCTGTTCGCGGTACGGGCCTTCCTCGGGAGTTTCACGGTCCCGGCATGGACTTCGCTGGCTGCCGACATCATCCCGGATGGGTTGCGGGCGAAGTATTTCGCATCGCGGAACTTCGCGATCCAGGTGGCGCTGCTCGCGGTCACGCCGCTCGGGGGACTGGTGCTCGACCAGTGGGGCTTTCCGGGGGGATACGTCGTGGCGCTCGCGGTCTCCTTCGCGCTGGGGATGTGCGCTACGGTGGCCTACGCGCTCATCCCCGAGCCTCCGGAGCGCGAGGCGCCGAAGTCGGCGCCGCTGCGCCCGGGTGAGCTCTTGCGCAAGCCCCGCTTCCGGACATTCCTGGTGGCGACGTTTGCGCTGCACTTCGCGACGATGATCGCGGGGCCGTTTTTCAACGTGTACCTGAAGGAGCACCTGGGGGCCTCGAACTTCGACGTGGGGTGGCTGACCACATCGAGCGCGGTCTCGGCGCTGTTCGGGCAGCTGGTGTTTGGCGAGATGATGGCGCGGCGCGGCTCGCTGTGGCTGACGCGGATGTCGCTGGTGGTTTTGCCAACGCTCCCCATCATGTGGGTGTTCATCACCGAGCCGTGGATGGTGCTGGCGCCGAACGTCATCGGGGGGATGATGTGGGCGGCGTTCAACCTGGCGAACTTCCAGGGCCTGCTCGAGGTGACGCCGGAGGAGGAGCGTGAGCAGTATGTCGCGCTGTTCCACATCAGCGTGTTCTTCGCGCTGTTTGTCTCGCCGTTCATCGGCGGCGCGATCATCGACTGGATCGGCTACCGGGCAGCGTTCGCGATCTCGGGGACGGGCCGGCTGGTGGCGACGGCGTTGTTCTTCCTGGCGGTGGTGCCGGCAGCGCGGGGAGGGATGCGAGCGGACGACTAGCGGGGAGGCTCAGTTCACCAGGACCCCGCCATCGACAGGGAGGACGACGCCGGTGACCCAGCGCGCCTCGTCGGAGCAGAGGTAGACCGCGGCATAGGCGATATCCCACGGGGTGCCTTCGATTCCGAGTGCGGTCGCCTTTGTGCGGGCCTGGCGGGCCGCTTCGGACATGCCGCGGGCGTACACCATGGGCGTGTAGGCGGGCCCGGGGGCGATGGCGTTGACCCGGATCCCCTCGCGTCCGTGGTCAGCGGCCATGGCGCGGGTGAGGGCTTCGACAGCGCCCTTGGATGCGGCGTACGGCGCGAGGCCCCGGCCCCGCTGCGAGGCAATCGACGAGGTATTGAGGATGGCGCCGCCGCCAGACTGCCGCATCGCGGCGATCGCTGGCCTGCTGGCGTTCACCATCGAGGTGACGTTCACCCGCATCTGGAGATCCCAGTCGGCATCGGAAACGCCGGCGATGGTGCGGGCGATGCCGATGCCGACGTTGTTCACCAGGATGTCGAGGCGGCCCCAGCGTTGGAGGGCAGCATTGACCATGGCGTTGCAGGCTGCGGGGTCGGTCACGTCGGCTGCGTGGGGGACCGCCTCTCCACCGTGGCCGTCGATGAACGTCCGGGTGAGTTCGGCGGCATCGAGGCGGCGGTCGACGAGGAGGACGCGGGCGCCTTCGCGGGCGAAGAGGATGGCCATGGCGCGGCCGTTACCGACGCCCTCGTTCTGGGAGCCCGCGCCGGTGATGATGGCGACCTTGCCGGAAAGCCTGCCGGATGGGGTGCGCCAGCCGCCGGGTGGCGTGAGGTATTCGGTCATTCGAGAAGCCTCCGAAGGACGACAACCTGAACGACCCGGGAGTGTACCAGCGACTTGAACTGTCAGGGGCCCACGCCCGCGACCGTCTCGCGGACGGGGCCCCAACTCACCGCAGCGACTCGTAGAACGCCGCCACCTCTTCCGGCGTATCGAAGCAGCGCTGGGCGGGCACCTCGGGCGTCCCGGCCCCGATGACCGTGGGGACCGCCAGAGCAACGCAGTACGTTGTGGTCCCGGTGGCACCCTGGTCATCGGCTCGCGACTCGTGAGCAGACCGGATGGCCCAAACGCCGGCAACCGATGCGGCCACGATGAAGCCCGCGGTGGCGATGTTCGCGCCGGCGACTTTCCATCCGAAGAGTGTCCCGGCGCCGAGCCACCTGACCCGATTGAGCCGCGCCCGGTTGCCGGCCGTCTCAAACTTGCTGTGAAGTTCCTTCAGGTGGTACCGCACCGCGTTCTCGGTGATCCCGAGCTCAGCTGCGATTGCCGGGTTGGTGAGACCGCGCTGGACCAGCGTGAGTACTTCGCGTTCGCGGCGTGTGAGTGGCGTGTTTTGCTCCACTTGGGAACCTCCAAATCGGCGCGGCATCAGTTCGCCGTGTCCCACGAGGATGATTGATCGTTCAGCACTCCGAGCGATGAGTGGTAGCCGTTTATGAGCAGGCTCGCTCCCATCTGGTAGGTGTGTTCCCAAAGGTTCACGGTGCGGCCGCATGCAGAGCGAGCCGAGCCGGCCCGGTCAATCCAGCCAATGACGTTGAAGTCATCGTAGCCGTAGTCGCCGCTGCAGCCGGAGGTCGAGTACCACTCGTACCACGACCCTCCGAAGTTGGCGTGCTCCCAGAGGGTGAAGATCACATAGACCGAGTCACTCGCATGCAAGGCGACGGCGAAGTCGGCCGCAGCCTTTGGTTCGTCGAAGCAATCTTCCGCCAGGACCTGAGAAGAGTCGCTCTCGCCGGTGCGTGGCGCGAGTTCGACAAAGCACGCCTGGAATGGCTCCTCCTGGATGGCCCGAGCGCCGATGGAAGGGCCGGGTGACAGGTCACTCGTCCCCAGGAGCAGCGCTACAGCCAGGGCAAGCAGACCGAAAAAGTCACGCTTGCGCCCCTTTTGGACCGTCATTTTCAGACTCCTCCGTGGGTGTCCGCGAAACCGCGACAACCGGAGAATGAGCCTGCAACGTCACGTTGTCCCTACCCCCGCCGACTATTTCAGCAGGCCGCGGTCCTGGAGGGCTTTCTTCATCGTGGAGCCGATCTCGGCGGGGGAATCGGAGACGATTGCGCCGGCGGCGCGGAGGGCGGCCTTCTTGTTCTCGGCCTTGCCGTCTTCGCCGGAGATGATGGCGCCGGCGTGGCCCATGCGCCGGCCGGGAGGCGCGGTGGCGCCAGCAATGAAGGCGACAACGGGCTTCTTCACGTGCGCTTTGATGTAGGCGGCGGCTTCCTGCTCGGCCGAGCCGCCGATTTCGCCGACCATGACGATGGCGTCGGTATCCGGGTCTTCGTTCAGCATGCGGATGGCTTCGACCTGGCGGGTGCCGATGATAGGGTCGCCGCCGACGCCGATGCAGGTGCTCTGGCCGATGCCTTCGGCGGTGAGCTGGGCGACGACTTCGTAGACGAGCGTGCCGGAGCGGCTCACGACGCCGACCCGACCCGGGAGGAACACATCGCCGGGCATGATGCCCACGCGCGTTTTCGTGCCGGGGGTGATGACACCGGGGCAGTTGGGGCCGATGAGGATGCTGTTCGAGCCCTGGAGGGCGGCCTTCACCCTGACCATGTCGAGGACCGGGATGCCCTCGGTGATGCAGACGATGAGCGGCACGCCCGCGGCGGCAGCTTCGAGGATGGCATCGGCGGCGAACGGCGCGGGGACGAAGATGATGGAGACGTTGGCGCCTGCGGTGCGGACGGCTTCATCGACCGTGGTGAAGATGGGTACCCCGTCCTGTTGTTCGCCGCCGCGCCTGGGATGGATGGCAGCGACGACGTTGGTGCCGTAGGCGATGGAGCGGCGCATGTGGTTCGCGCCTTCGGTCCCAATGCCCTGGACCATCAGGCGGGTGTTTGCATCGACGAGCACGGCCATGAGGCGAATTCCGAGTGAGCGATTTCCGGTTCCCGGCTGGCGAGCGGCCACGGTGGGTTCGGATTCCCGGACATGGAGGATACAGGCGCCCGGGGCTAGGAGCGATCCGCGGCCGGGCGAGCCGCTGCAGGCGCGGGTGTGGGCCGGCGCGACTCCATGAGGCGGTAGAGCTTGCGCCACTCGTCGCCAGCGATGGGCTTATAGACCGCGGGAAATTGCGCGCGCAGGGCTTCGGCGTGGGCGCGGTAGCGCTCGGAAATGACCCCCATCGCCATGAGCGTCGCCGGGCCGAGGCGCTTGCCCGATGCGCTGGCGATCTCCTGGAGCATGTCCATGGCGACGTAGGCATCCTGGTGGAGGCCAAGCACATCCTGGAGCGCGGTAACCCGGGCGCTGAAATCGACGGCGGGCTTTCCGTAGATGCCGGCGCCAACGAACTCCAGGGCGTAGCGGAGCTTCTTGGCGTCGATGCGGAGCGCGTGGTAGCGCTCGGGCGGCGAGGACCTGTCGATCCGGTCGCCGGCCTTGCGGACAGCGCGGTAGCGCTTTTCCACCAGGTCGGGAGCGACCGCCAGCACGGGCGCGCGGCCGGGGACGAACGTCCGCGCGGGCCCATGCCGCAACGCCGCGGCAAAACGGTTCACCAGCCTTTCGTACCGCCGGGAATCGAGAGCAAGCAGCATGCGCTTTCGCGCCGCCAGGCGGCGGGCGTGGAGGATGTCTTCGAGCGCGTCGAGGGCATGCGCCCGGTCGGGAGGAAAGCCTGCGCGCCACTCGGCCATGCGCTCGAGCTGGACATCGAGGTCGCGTACTTCTCCGAGGGCGGTGGCGATCCAGCCGAACTCATCGCGAAACGCCAGCATGCGCGGGGAGAGGTAGGGGCGGAAAGCGGCCATGGCTGCCCGCAACCGGCGGGTGGCAACGCGCATGTCGTGCAGGGCTTCGATATCCTCGCCCAGGCGCGTGCCCGGCTCGTTCGCGAGGAACACGCCGAACTGCCGGCGAAGGACTGCGTAGGCGACCTGTGCGACCGTCATCTCGGCGTTG
>JBBIVC010000008.1:13215-19792 GCA_037439905.1 Thermoflexus sp. | reverse complement strand
CCGCGAAATCCTTAAGGTCGCCTCCTCGCCCGGCATGGTCTCGCTCGCCGGGGGCCTCCCGGCCGCCGAAAGCTTCCCCCTGGAGATCATGGAGGAGCTCACCGGCAGAGTCCTCGCGAAGTACGGCGCGCAGGCCCTGCAGTACGATGCCAGCGAGGGCTTCAT
The DNA here is from genome assembly GCA_037439905.1 of Thermoflexus sp. Classification (GTDB taxonomy): domain Bacteria; phylum Chloroflexota; class Dehalococcoidia; order Tepidiformales; family Tepidiformaceae; genus Amarobacter. Next base: position 19,627 of record JBBIVC010000008.1, on the reverse strand, counting down.
GCCCCTCCGCCAGGCGCTCGTGCCCCACCTCGCCGCCCGCGGCGTCGAGACCACCGCCGAAAACATCACCATCTTCAGCGGCTCCCAGGGCATCCTCGACGGCATCGGCAAGATCCTCATCTCCCTCGGCGACGTCGTGGCGGTCGAGGCGCCCACCTACCTCGGCGCGCTCCAGGCCTTCAACCCGTACGAACCGCGTTATGTCGAAATCGAAACCGACGACGCGGGCCTGGTCCCGGCCTCGCTCGACCGCGTCCTGGCAGACCAGCGCGTGAAACTCGTCTACCTGGTCCCCACGTTCCAGAACCCCACCGGCCGCACGCTCCCGCTCGAACGCCGCCACGCGGTGGCGGAGATCTTGCGCCGGCACGACGCCCTCCTCTACGAGGACGACCCGTACAGCGACCTGCGCTATACCGGCTCGCGCGTTCCGCCGATCAAGGCGCTCGCCCCGGAGAACGTGGTCTACGCGAGCACCCTCTCGAAGACGTTCGCGCCGGGCCTGCGCGTAGGCCTGTGCGTGGCCCCCGGGCCCATCCAGCGCTGGCTTGTTACCGCCAGGCAGGGCGTCGACCTCCACACCAGCACCTTCGCGCAGGCGCTCGCGGCCGAGTACATCGCGGCGGGTTACCTCGAACGCCAGCTCCCGCGCATCATCGACCTCTACCGCCCCCGCCAGCAGGCCATGATCGACGCCCTCGCCGCCCACCTCCCCGAGGACTTCCAGTTCACCCGCCCGGAGGGCGGCATGTTCATCTGGGTCGAAGGCCCGCCCGGCTTCGATGCCGAAGCGCTCCAGCACCGCATCCTCGAACGCGGTGTCGCCTTCGTGCCGGGCAAATACTTCTACGTGAACCCGGAAGGTAAAGAGGGCACCTTCCGCATGAACTTCACCGCCGCCGGCCCGGCTACCATCGAGCGCGCCATCTGCGCCGTCGCCGACGCCATCGGCGAGGAACTCGCCTCGAGCCGATAGCCCTAGCCGAAGTCGTGCGATTCGGGCTGTTCGATGAAGCCCGGCAGCGGGCACGGCCGGAAGTGCTCGGCGATGATGTTCGGGAAGCCGCTCTGCTCGTTATCGACCCGCCCGCGCACGATCACGAACGGGGTGGCCCGAACCAGCTCGCGCTGCCGTTCCTGGAGCGCCGTGTAGACCACCAGGTTCGCCAGGCCGAACTCGTCCTCGAGCAGCATGAACATCACCCCACTGGCGGTTGCCGGCCGCTGGCGCGTCACCACCATGCCCGCCATCTCGACGATCGTCCCCTGCGGCAGGCGGTTCGGATTGCCCACGCCGCCCAGGTGGCGGCTCGTGATGAGCCCTTCGTGCAACAGCGGCCGCACGAGCGCCATTGGGTGGCGGCCCGGGCTCAAGCCCATCTTCTCGTGGTCCCAGGCCAGCTCCTCCCAGGCTGTGAGCCCCGGCAGCCGGGCCATGTCCTGCTCCACGGGCAACGGCAATGCCAGCTGATTCTCGCGGCCCGCCGCCCTGGCTGGCACCACCGCACCGGTGAGCAGGCCCAGCTGCCAGAGCAGCTCGCGCCGCGGCAGCCCGAATTCCTCGAGGGCGCCCGCCCGGATGAGCGCCTCCGCCTGCTCCTTGCCCAGGCGCGCGCGCACCAGCAGGTCGCGAAGCGAACGATACGGACCGTTCGCCTGGCGTTCGGCCACGATGCGCTCCGGCAGCGTGGTATAGCCCTGCCCCCGCGGATGCTGGCGGATATCCTGCCAGCCGCCGCCGAGCCCCTTGACCTGCTGGATGCCGAGGCGGATATCGCCCCCTTCTGGCCATGCCCCGGCCCGGCTCGCGTTGATCGAAGGTGGCAGCGTCGCGATGCCGTGGCGGGCCGCATCCTGCGTCAGCACCTCCACCGAATAGAAGCCCATTGGCTGGGCGTTGAAGAGCGCGCAGTAATACGCGGCCGGGTAGTGGTAGCGCAGCCAGGCCGATTCATACGCCAGCAGCGCAAAGGCCACCGCATGGCTCTTGGGGAACCCGAACGCGGCGAACGCGGCCATCTTGTCGAACGCCACCTTCGCGGCCTCGCGGCTCACCCCCATGCGCTCAGCCCCGGAATAGAACTCGGCGGCGAGCGCCTGCATGGCATCGGACGAGCGCTTGCGGCTCATCGCACGGCGCAGGCGGTCGGCCTGCCCCGGGGTGAAGCCGGCTACCGCGCAGGAGATCTGGAGCACCTGGTCCTGGTAGAGGACGTGCCCGAGCGTTTCGCCGAGGCAGTGTTCGAGTAGCGGCCCCAGCTCCGGGTGGCCGTAGTCGACCTCGATGTTCTCACCACGCGCCAGCCGTTCGCGATACTCCATATAGGGCCGGAACGCCCCGGCCATGATGGGCCCCGGCCGGATGATGGCGACCTGCACCGCCAGGTCATCAAGGTTGCGCGGCTGGGTGCGCGGCAGCGTCTGCACCTGGGCGCGGCTCTCGATCTGGAACACGCCCATCGTGTCGCCCTCGCGGATCGAGGCGTAGATTTCCGGGCTATCGTGGGGCACCCGGCCCAGGTCGACCCGCACGCCGTGCTCCTCCTCGATGATTTCGAGGCACTCATCCACCGCCGAGAGCATCCCCAGCGCCAGGAAGTCGATCTTCACAAAGCGAGCGTCGTCGGCCGAATCCTTATCCCACTGGCAGACAAACCGCCCATCCATCCGCGCCGGTTCGACCGGCACCACCGATGACAGCGGCTCGGCCGAGACAATTACGCCGCCCACGTGCTGCCCGATGTGGCGCGGGAAGCCCGCCACCTGCCCGGCCAGCTCCACCATATCGCGCCAGATTGGCGCATCCACCAGTGGCCGCAGCTCTGGCACTTTCCGCATCTCCCCGGCGATCGCCGTGGCGCTCGAATACGGCCCTCCGAGCTTGTTCAGCTTTGCCAGCACGGGCGCCGGGAGGCCCAGCGCCTTCCCGATATCGAGCACCGCACTCCGGAAGCGGTAGGTCGGGAAGGCCGCCACGATGGCCGCGTGCTCTTCGCCGTAGCGGTCGTAGATCCGCCGCAACACCTCGTCGCGGATATCCCGGGGAAAATCCAGGTCGATATCCGGGAGCGAATGGAGCTCCTCGTTCAGGAACCGTTCGAGGTAGAGGTTGTTCCGCACCGGGTCGATGTGCGAAAGGCCGATGAGGTAGCAGACGATCGAACTGACCGACGAGCCTCGCCCCCGGCCCACGGGACGCTCATCGGGCTGGAGGCGCGGGTCCCTGCCCCGGACCTCGACCGCGATCTCGTTCACCAGCTGGAGCAGATCCCAGTACACGAGGAAGAACCCGGCCAGCCCGTGCTTCGCGATGAGCGCCAGCTCGCGTTCCAGCCGGTCGCGCGCTTCGGCGCCGAAGGGGTCGGTTGGCGGGTACTTCCGCCGGAAGGCTCGTTCGCACACGCCGCGCAGGAAGCTATCGGGCGTCGCCCCCTCGGGCACCGGGTAGTCGGGCAGGCGGTAGGGCAGGTCGCGCGCCAGGTCGAACGTGCAGCGGTCTGCGATCGCCAGCGTGTTCGAGACCGCGCGCGGGTAGCGTTCGAAGCGGCGCGCCATCTCTTCGGCGCTCTTCAGGAAGAATTCGGAGTTGGGGCGCCGCTCGCGGTGGGAGCTATCGAGCGTCAGCCGGTGCCGCACGGCCACCAGGACATCGTTCAGCCGGTGCCGTGTGCGCACGTGGTAGTGCACGTTGTTGGTTGCCACCACCTCGATCCCGCACCGTTCCGCGACTGCCGCCAGGGCCGCTACCCGTCCGGTATCGCCAAAAACATCGTGGTGCTGCAACTCCACGAAGTAGCGGTCGCCGAACACGTCGCGATACCCGGCGGCAAGCGCATCCGCCCGGCGCGGGTCATCGACTGCCAGCCGTGCCAGCTCCGAATCGCGGCACCCGGAGAGCACGATCAGCCCGGCGTTGTGTTCGAAAAGCCAATCCCGCTCCACCGCAGGCGCATCCTTCCCGTGCACCCGGCATGCGCGGCTCAAGAGCCGGCACAGGTTGCGGTAGCCTTCCACATCCTGCGCCAGCACCGTCAGGTGGGGCGGGGCGGACTCCTCCCTCCTCCCTCCTCCCTCCTCCCTGATCGTCAGCTCGCACCCGGTGATCGCTTTCAGCCGCCGCTCCCGCGCCGCCTGCGCGTACTCCATCGCCCCATACAGGTTGTCGTGGTCGGTGAGCGCCATCGCCGGGTAGCCGAGCGCCAGGGCGCGGTCAATCAGTTCATCTGTCGTGCTCGCTCCCTCGCGGAGCGACCAGCAGGAGTGGGCGTGAAGTTCGACGTAACCGGCCACAGTGTCACAGTATAGAACAAACGTTCTTCTCCATCGCGAGGAATACCAGGCCTTTACCCGGTTGCCATGGGAAGCAATCAGGACTACGCTGCCTGCCCCACATAAAGATTGGAGAAACGTGATGACGGTACGTTTCGCAACCATCCTCGCCTTTGTCGCGGCCACGATCATCGGCCTGGCGGGCGCAGTTCCCACCGGCGCCGCCGAGAAAAAGGTCACCCTCAACCCCTCCTCGGGTATCGTCGGCACGGTCGTCGAGGCGAAGCTCACCGGGGCGCCGCCGAACGACCCCATCACCGTCATCTTCAAGATCCCCGGCGACCCTGTCCTCGCAACCGGCACGACCGACGCGAACGGCGAGGCCACCTTCACCTTCACCATCCCCTACGCCCTGAGCGGCACGTACCCCGTCTTCTTCACGGACTTCAAGTGCTCCTGCCAGGTCGCGGCTGATTTCACGGTCATCGTCGGGCTCCGGACGCCTACGCCGACTCCAACCCCGACGAAGCCCCCAACCGCCACACCCATCCCGACCGGCACGCCGCCGCCGCTCCCGACCGCGACGCCGACACCCACGCCGAAGGTGCCGGTGGCAGGCACCACCCGGCCGCTCACACCCGGCGGCCCGAACGTGGGTGTCCTCGGGCTCGGCTTCCTGGTGGTGCTGACCGTCCTCGCGTGGTTCGCCGCCACCCGCCGGAGGCCGGGACAACCGGCGTTCGCGCTGGCGCCACGCGATGACAGCCCGGACACGTACTCGACGGAGCTCGACCTTTCCACGCTGTCGAGCTTCCGCGGCCACCCCGCGGTGCGCAGGCGCCGCGACCCGCGAATTGAGGATCGTGGCGCCCTGGCGCGGGCAGCCGAAACCGCGAGCGGTATGCTCGCCGGGGTGCGGCTCCTGTTCAGACGGCGCTGACCTTCAGGAGACGCTCGCGCCACCATCGACCGGCAACGAGACGCCGGTGATGAACTTCGCTTCGTCTGAGTGGAGGAAGAGCGAGGCGTAGGCCACATCCCAGGCCGAGCCCATCTTCCTCCCGAGCGGCACCCGCCGGTCCCGCGAGGCGATGACCTCCTCGCGGGGCATGCCGGCCGCCACCCGGGCCTCGATCGCCATCGGCGTGTTCATCAGGCCGGGCAGGATCACGTTCGCCCGGATGCCGTAGCGCGCGTTCTCCATCGCGATGTTCTGCGTGAGGGCGATGACGCCTGCCTTCGTCGTCTTGTAACCCACGTACGGGTAGGCCTCCCACGCCGCCATGGAGGAGATGTTCACGATTGAGCCGCTCCCCTGCTCGCGCATCACCGGGAGCGCGTGCTTGCAGGCCAGCCACATCCCCCGCAGGTTCACCGCGTACAGCCGGTCGAACGCCTCCACCTCGAGCTCCGTCGCCGGGGCATCGCCCAACGCGAGGCTCGCGCCCACGTTGTTGTGGAGGATGTCGATCCGCCCGTGGGCCGCCGTGCACGCCGCGATCGCATCCCGGACCTGGTCTTCGCTCGTAATATCCGCCTGGACGGCCATCGCACGCCCACCCTCACCGGCGATGATGTCAACCGTCTCCTGCGCGGAACGCGCATCCCGGTCGACCGCGACCACGGTCGCGCCCTCGCGCGCCAGCAGGAGCGCCGTCGCCCGCCCGTTGCCGATCGTCTCGCCGGGCGTCTGGCCGGCCCCGAAGATAATGGCTACCTTGCCCCGAACGCGGTCGCCCATGGCACGCCTCCTGTTTCCCGGCGAGAGTATGCCATCGCGCTCCGGGGCGGCGCTGCACCTAGCGCCCCAAGCGCTGCCGCGATGCCTCGACCGGGTTGCCCTTCAGCTTGGCGCTGTACTCCTCGTGCGGCGGCACCTGTTCGCCCACCACGTAGAGGAAGTAGTACGCGGCGAAGTTCCCCACGTGCTTGAAGCGCTTCCGGATATCCGCCAGCTGCGAATCGAACGGCCGCTTCGCCTCCAGGTACTTCGCAAACGACCCGAATTCCCGCTCGACATCCAGCATTTCCCGCGCGTTATGTATCGTCGCCTCCACCTTGCGCATATTCCGCACGATGCGCGTATCGGCCATCAGCCGGTCGATGTCGTCCGGCGTGTAGGCGGCGATGGTCGCGGGGTCGA
>JBBIVC010000008.1:0-13167 GCA_037439905.1 Thermoflexus sp. | reverse complement strand
CGATGACCTTCCAGTTCATGCCGGCCTCGAAGACCGCCTTCGAGAGCACCTCCAGGTAGTCGGCCAGCTTCGTGGGGTTGATCTGTCGTGGGGCCTCCATCGATCAGCCTCCGGTCCAAAGGTAGCCCGCACTGTAGCGCGGAACGGGCGGCTTGCCCATGGCGTGCCCGGGGCGATCGTCCGTTCCGTGCGCCGGCCGTACAGTCGAATCGTGCCGACGAACCCGCTGCGCCCGCCGGCCATGGGGAGCTACCCGTACCCGCTCGCGCTGGCCATCTTCCTGGTCCAGGTGGCGCTTGGCATTGTCCTGTTCGCGACCTTCCAGCAGTGGGTGCCCGCCGAGCTCGGCGCCAGCGACGCATGGGGCGGCTATCTGCTCGGCGCCTATGGTGGCGCGCGCTTCCTCTTCGAAACTCCGACCGGCGCGATCTCCGACCGCATCGAGCGCCGCCTCGGGCTGCTCCTCGGCTTCGCCCTCATGCTTCCCGCCATCGCGCTCATGCCGGTGGCCCGCAATGAGCACCTGTTTCTTCCGCTCGCTGCCGGGCTGGGCTTCGCCACGGCCTTCCTCTGGCCGGCGACCTACGCCATCGCCGCTGACCTTTACGAGCCGGGCCGCCGCGGCAAGGTCATCGGTTTCCTCAACCTGGCGCAGCTCCTCGGGTTTGGCGCCGGGGCGCTCGCCGGCGCATTCATGGTCGAATCGGCTGATGTGCCGCAGTTCGCGATCGCATTCCTGGCGGTTTCGGCGGCTTTCGCGGCTGCAGTCCGCGGGATCCCGAACTACCGCGGCGAACGCCTCTTCGCGCGGGTCCACGCACCTGCCCGCCCCCCGGTTCTCAGCGTCGTTTCCATGCGTCTCGTAGCGCTGAGCGCGATCATCCTTGGCGCGAGCATCGCCCTGGCGATGGTGGTCCCGGCCATCCGGCCCTACGGCCAGCACCAGCTCAGCATTTCGTTCGCGCGGCTCACGGTGGCGCTCATTCCCGCCGTCATCGCCGGCGCCGCCCTGTACATCCCGGCCGGCCACCTGGCCGATCGGTACGGCCGCTGGCGGCCGCTCTTCGCGGGGCAGGCGCTCACGGTCATGGGACTGCTGGCGCTCTCGGCCACCACGAGCCTGTGGCTCGCCATCCTTGCGGCGATGGCCGTTTTCGCGGGCAACGTGCTCACGGTCCCCGCCTGGAACGCAGCAGTGATGGACCTCGCGCCCGAGAGCCACCGGGGGACGCTCATCGGGCTGTCCGTCGCGCTCAGCGGGCTCGGGCTCGCCATCGGCCCCGCCCTTGGCGGTTTTGTGGTGGGCCAGTGGGATGCTCCTGCGGCCTTCCGCGCCGGGGCAGTACTCGCCGGGGCGACCGCCATCGCGATCGTCCTTTATGCGCGGCGGTACGGTGGAGCACCCCCGGCGGGGAGCTGACCTACGGCAGGCTTACCACATTCGACGGCATGCCAATCGCCCGGTTGGCCGCCCGGACGCACTCCATAAACACCGTCCCGTCCTCGTACGAAGCCGTCTCGAGGTAGCGGCTGCCCCAGCCTTCAGAAAGGTCCCCAGGCGGCTCAACGCCGGATTCCCTCATGCACCCCGGCACCGAGGCAAGCGCCTCCACGAACTCCTCCCGAGGCGCCATGCGCATCGCCGACCAGCGCGGGCCGACCACATCCCAGTACATCGTCGAGCATTCGGCCACCCGGGCCTGCGCTTCGCGGTCTGGCCCCCCCGAAGGCGCCGGGGGGACGCCGACCCAGAAGTCGTACACACCCCACCGGGTCTTCGTCCGGGGCCCATTCACCTCGCCGCCGGCCGCTACAACACACGCGGCGTACTTCTGAAACGCCAGGTCGTATTCCTCCTCGCTCAGGTACCCATCGCGAAGCAACTCTACCTGGAAGTCCGAACGCGGCCGCTGGTCGATCTGCGAGACGACGCCATCGACTATCCGGTCGTGGTTCGCGGGGGCAGCCGCCTCCCCGGCGGGCCCATCAACGATTGATTTGATGACGAGCAGGGAGCCTGATACCGCCACGAGGACGAGCATACTTATTGCCAACCATTGCCGTCTCATCTCACCACTCCTGGACGTATGTCCCGGCACAATTGCCGTATTCACAAGCATCATGCAAGTGCGTCGAAATCCTTACGTACGGATATCCGCACAGCTGGATGTGTGAGAATCCATACGAGTACCACGTCTCCCCGAGGGTTTCACTGTAACCATCGTCGCATTCCCAGTACCCAGACAGCCGATACGCCGTGCATTGCGAGCCATCAGTTTCCCCGGCAAGGCCCCAGAGCGTCGCGTTATCGGTTCCAGAAAACGACTTGCCCGTTACAACGCAGTTCGTTCCAGCATAACGCGTCTGAGTATCTCGAATTCCGAGAACCATTCCTGCGGGCACCAATGCGCCCACAACCATGGCGGCCACCAAGAACCCGCTTAGCCCAAGCCGCATCCTCCGCAACGGTGCACCTCCAGATCGGTCGCTGGGCGTCATCGTAGCCGTGAGCGCGGCCCCGTTGTCAAGAATCTGTTATGAATCCGATATGCACGTAAAGGGCTCGCGCCGTTGCTCCCTTGTCCGCTGAACGACCTGGCTCCCACCCTTACGGCGCGAACCGCCGGTTCACTATCAGCGCCTGCACCACACGCCCGATCGCGCCGTGTTCATCGTGCACCACCGACTCCACCAGCCCGAGGCCATGGGGCTGGGCCACACCTTTCGTCTCGAGCCCTACCCATTCGCCTTCCGGCAGCCGGTGCAGGTAGAGCGTGATATCCGCATTGATGAACCCGATCTGCTCGGAGGGCCGGATGTGCCCCAGCGCGTTGCCGAAGTCGGAGGTCGCCGCCACGCGCACCAGCGGAGAGATCTCCTCGCCGAGCACGAATGGCACGGGGATGCGGATCCAGGCGGTCGCCTGGCCGCTGCCCGGCACGCCGCTCACGCGCTTCACCTCCACGGTAGTGTGAAAGCCGCCGAGCTGGGGGTTGAGCGCCGGGGACGCCCCCTCCCGGTTCATCACCCCGGAGAGCCCCGTGACGGGCAGCCCCTCCGGCCCCTCGACGTAGCGCGCGGGCGGCAGCACGTTTGCCGGCAGTTCGACTTCGGATTGGCGAAGCATCAGCGCCGTCGCCCGCGCCACCTCCAGCCCGTCGGCCAGCAGCGAGGCCTGGAGCACGGCGATCCGGTTCCCTTCGCGGATGGCCTCCACGGCCACGCGCAACGGCTGCTTCGGCACCGGGCGGAAGAGGTCGATGGTCAGCCGTGCGGGGTGCATGTCGATATCGCGCACCGCGCGCTCGATGGCGCGCGCCAGCAGACCGGCCGGCGGCCCGCCGTGAAGCAACTGCGGACCCCACGGGCTGCGCGCAAGGCCGGTCGGGACGAACGTGTCGCCCTCGGGGATGAAGATGGCATCGGGCATGGGGTGTATCGTACGAGGGCCGCCGCCTCCGGGCCCGGCATCCGCATCCAACAAGGTCGCACCCGTGGACACTTCCAGCCCTCCGTTCGAACGCCTCGGCTCCGGCCGCGCCGCGGAGGTCTTCGCGTGGGACGAGGCAACGGTGGTCAAGCTCTCGCGCTGGCCCGACGGCATGGCCTCGATGGAGACGGAATCGGCAGCCCTTTCCGCCGCCCGCGCCACCGGGGTCCGGGTGCCCGCACCGCGGGGCCTGGTCACCCACGACGGCCGCCCCGGGCTGCTCCTCGAACGGCTCGCCGGCGACGACCTGCTCGGGATCGCCGAACGGCAGCCCTGGCGCATCTGGGAGCTCGGACGCCTCACCGGGCGGCTTCACGCCGCGCTCGCCGCCACCCCCGCCCCGGAACAACTCCGGAACCTGAAAGAAGCAGTCCGCGAGAGCCTCGAAACCTCGACGGCCATACCGGAGCGTGCCCGGGCCCGGGTGCTCGCCGTCTTCGAAGCGCTCCCTGATGGCGACCGGCTCTGTCACGGCGACTTCCACCCCGGGAACATCATCCTTACCGCCGATGGCCCGGTCATCATCGACTTCCCGAACGCTACACGGGGGGACCCGCTGGCCGACTTCGCGCGGTCGCTGGTGCTGTTCGAAGGCGCGGCGCCACCTCCCGACACGGGACCATGGGGCCGCTTCCTCGTTCGCCTCGGCAGGCGGCTCATGCTCCGGGCCTACCGTTCCGGGTACCGCTCGGCTGCGCGGGTCGACAACGCGGCCCTGGCGCGGTGGCGTGTCGTGGCCATCGCGCACCGCCTCACGGAGCGCGTCCCGGAAGAACGCGTCCAGCTCCTCCGCATGCTGAGCCGCGCACTGCGGGCAGCCGGCGCCTGACTACTGCCGCGGCCGCGCCCAGCGCGAGGCGTCGTCTTCCGGCTCGGGTGGTCCTGGCGCTCCCGGTGGCTCCGACGGTGGCCCGGCGCTCTCGAAGCGCTTCGCCGGGTCCTTGCCGAGCCGCTGCGGCGCCGGCCGGAACTCTGAGAGGTCGATCCCGGGCAGCGGCTCCGCGGCCTCTTCCTCGCCCGCCTCACGATGCTTTACCCGCAGCGGCGCGGGCTTGAACGCCGAGAGGTCCGCACCGATAAGCGAGGACAGCGCCGGCTGCTCCTCGATGCCTTCGGCGGCGGGAAGCGGCGCCGCGAACGGGCTCCGCGCGCGCTTCTGGATCCGGTCCCAGACCTCGCCGTGGTGGCCGGTCACCAGGTGGCCGTCGGCCAGTTCTTCCACTCGCCGGGCCAGCTCCATCACCAGCCGGTCGTGCGTGCACGTGATGATGGTGATGCCTTCGGCCCGGGCAAGGTCGCGCAAGAGGCCGAACACCGCTGTCGCGGTAGCGGAATCGAGTTCGCCGGTGGGTTCATCGGCCAGGATAAGCGTGGGTTGCGACGCCAGGGCCCGCGCAATGGCCACGCGCTGTTGTTCGCCGCCGGAGAGCTCGTAGGGACGATGGTCGGCGCGCCGCCCGAGGCCAACGAACTCGAGCGCGTTCTTCACGAGCTTCTGCCGTTCCCCGTAGCCCACGCCGGCGATCCGCAACGGCAGCTCGACGTTTTCCCTTGCGGAGAGCAGCGGGAGCAGTCCGAACGACTGGAAGATGAACCCGAGCTTGTGCCGCCGCAGCCGGTCGAGCTGGCCCTCGCTCATGGTGTCGACTCGCTCGCCGTCGATGTAGACCTCGCCTTCGGTCGGCCGGTCGAGCCCGGCCATCACGTTCAGCAGGGTCGTCTTCCCCGAGCCAGACCGGCCGATGAGCGCCAGGAACTCGCCCGGCTCCACCTTCAGGGAGATGTCGCGGATCGCCCACACCTCCTCGCCGCCGACCTTGAACCTCCGCGATACACTGCGGACTTCGACCGAGGCGCCGCCCATCAGTGTTCCTTCCCCACCACGCGACGGGCGCCCTCGGGGAGCACTTCGATGCGCCCTTCTCCCAGCAAAACCCGCGCGCGGTCGTGGATATCCAGGTTATCGAGGTATTCGCGCGGCACCTGGAGCCGCCCCGCAGTGTCGACCAGGACGTACTCTTCGTGGACAACTTCCGTCGTTGCGCCCTCGAACCGCACTCTCCGGAAGATCTCGGTCGACGTGCGCCCATCCCTGATCGCGACCACGCGGTCGACACGCGCGGCGATGTCCGGGTCGTGGGTCACGATGATGACGGTCGTCCCCAGCTCGCGGTTGAGGTTACGGAACACCTCGTAGACGGTGTCGGCGCCGACCGAATCGAGTTCGCCTGTCGGCTCATCGGCCAACAAGAGCGGCGGGTTGTTGGCCAGGGCCACGGCTATCGAGACGCGCTGCTGCTCACCACCCGAGAGCATCTCGGGCTTGTGGTGGAGACGGTGGCCGAGCATCACCAGCTCGAGCAATCCGATCGCCCGCTGGCGGGCCGTTGCCGCGGGGACCCCGTCGAGGACCATCGGCACCTCCACGTTCTGCACCGCATCCAGGTACGGCACCAGGTTCCGGCCGGTCTGCTGCCAGATGAACCCGACGCTCTTTCGCCGGTAACGCACCATATCGGCGGTCGACATGGTCAGCAAGTCTTCACCGCCGACGAAACAGCGCCCGGCCGATGGCGTATCGAGGCCGGCGAGGATGTTCAGGAGCGTGCTCTTCCCTGAGCCCGAGGCGCCGACGATCGCCATGAACTCGCCCCGCCGGACCTTGAGGTCGAGCCCGCGGAGGGCAACCACCTCGAGGTTCGAGGTCTTGTAGATCTTGAAGAGGTCTTCGCAGCGGATGTAGAGGTCGTCATCGGTCATGAGGGCTCAAATCTCCCCGATCCGCAGCGTGCGAGAGACGGCAAGGCGGGAATATACGGTGGCGAGTGACAGGATTGTGCAGATGAAGACCACCGCCAGCAAACCATAGACGGTGAGCACGGAGGGCCAGCTGACCTGCGAGACCAGGGGCGGCACCGGGTCATCGCCCGATTCCGTGACCCCCAGGTAGCCGATCATCAGGCGTCCGAGCGGGAACCCCAGGAAGGTCCCAACCACGACGCCACCGGCGATAACGAAGATCTGCTCAAAGCTCACCAGTCCCAGCACCTGCCTGTTGGTGTAGCCCATCGTCCTGAGGATGGCGAACTCGAGCGAGCGCGACTGCACGGCCAGTGTCGCGTACACGGCGAACCCGAGCCCCGTCAGCACCAGCACCGCCGCGAAGCAGAGGAAGAGGATCCCTTCCCAGCTCGCCGCCACCAGCGGGTCCGAGCCCTGGCGGGCGCGAATGTCGCGCTGGTCGAAGTAGCCGTCGGCGGTGATGCCGAGCGGCTGCAACGCGGCCTGGCTCATCACACCGGGGGTGGCGGGCGACATCCAGGCCTCGTTCACGTAGGCCGCGTCGCTCAGCGCGGGCACGGTGGCCGCGAGCTCCCTGAACGCCGCGAGGTCGGCCACCAGCAGCTCGTCATCCCGGCCGGGGTCGTGCCCGGGGAAGAGTTTGAACGAGCCCACCACCCTGGCCTGCACGTACTGCCGGTTGATGTAGAGCGTGATCTCATCGCCGACGTGTTTTTCCGCGAGGGAGAGGAAGCTTTCGGCCGCGAGGACTGGCAACGGCCCCGCCGCGCGCCGCAGCCGAAAGCCGAACAGCGGCGCGGAGCCGCGCCCGCGCGTGAAAGCGATCCGCACTGCCGTCGAATCTTCCCGCCCGATCCCTTCGGCGAACGAGATGGCCCCCGGGTCGCCAACGGAAGCATTAGTCAGGAGCTCGTACCGGTCGATGGAATCGAACGGCTCGATCACCTGGCCATCCGGGAACCCGCTCCGGAAGACGTTCTCGGCGAGTTCGCGCGCGGCCGTCACCTGGATGTCGTCGACCAACACGGAGACGCGCACGGGGACCTGGGGCGGCGTCCCGCCGGAGCGGACGAACACCGACTCCAGCTCCTTTGGCGAGTCGAGCGAGAAGTGCATCGCCGGGTTGAAGCGGAGCTGCGCCGGGCGCGAGAGATCCGCGACGAAGAATCGCCAGCCCTCCGGGTTCGATCCGGGAGCAGGGTCGAGGGTGTACTCCCACATGGTGCCCGAGGCTTCGCGCAGGCGGATGCCAAGGCGGCCCTGCTGCTGCGTCAGCGGGAGCTGCGCCCAGAGCCCGATGTACCGCGAGCCCCCCGGCACCTCCACCGCCACGGGGCGTTCAGCCTGGTCCAGCGGCAGCCGTCCCAACAGGCTCCCGAGCGATGAGCCGGCGAAATCGTCCCGCCAGAATGCCACCTTTTCGAACTCGCCGGGGACCACCCCGAGCACCGTGACCGTCTGGCTCCGGAAGGTGCTGATGCTGTACGAGCCCTGTTGACGGATGACCGGGCTCACCAGCCCGGCGCCGGTCTTTTCCTTCACGAACTCGACGAACGTTTCCGTTGGCATGTTCGAGGGGGTGCGGACGTTTTCGAGGCGCGAAGGCGCGCCCGCCTCGAATGCGGCCCGGTCGTCGTAACCGCGCTCGAGGGTCGCCCGGTAGCCTGCCGCGAACATGCCCACGGCCGTGGCCAGCAAGAGGAGCAGGATCAGCCGGCTGTAGTGCATCGGCGCCCGTGTCATCCGCGAAAGGCCGAGCGTCATGGTGGCGCTGTCGAAGCGGCGGGTGGCCCATGCCGCGCCGCGAAGCACCACGGGGAAGAGCCGCAAGAACACCAGTGCCACCATGAGCATAAAGAGCGTGGGCGATAGCAACAGCAGCGGATCGGCTGAAAGGTCGCCGAACAGGCGCTCGGTCACGAGCGAGCCCTTTTCGCGGAGCTGATAGAACAGGAAAGCGCCGACGCCGACCAGCACGAGATCGAGGTAGTAGCGCAGGAACACCGGCTGCGTCTGCGGCCGCGCCAGCGCGTGCTTGTAGTCGATTGTGCTGTTGCGCGCGGCGCGCCAGGCCGGGAACAGGAGAGCAACGAACGCAAGCCCGGCGCCGAAGGCTGCCAGCCCAAACGCCGCGCGCGACATGGGCACCGCGAGCCGGGCATTGCCGCTCAGGCTTTCGAACGGCGGTGTGTACCCCAGCACCCCGATCCCGGCGACCGCGAGAAACGGCCCGGCGATGGCGGCGAAGCCGCAGATGAGCAGCCCCTCGATGGCGTAGATGGCGACCACCTGGCGAGGGCTCCCGCCGCGGCTCCTGAGAAGCGCGATCTCGCCCGACTGGCGCTCGACGAGCATGGTGGAGACCATCACCAGGTAGTAGATCGCAATCCCCACCACCTGGAGCATCAACGCGAAGAGCGGCAAGCGCGTGAAGAACAGTTTCGTCCGGTAGCTGCCGACGATTTCGCCCAGCTTCGACTCGGCGATGGCGCCGTTCACCGCCTCGCGCATCGCGAAGCCGAACGCGTTCATCCGGTCTTCCACCTGGCGCGCATTGCGGGCGTTTATCTTGCCGATGTCCACGAACCCGTAGGTCTCGAGCGTGCTGTCCATATCGGTGAGGTAGCCCGCGATGGTCTCCACCACGGTCGCTTCGGGGACCCAGAACGGGTACGTCTGCCACGAGGACGTGTCGGAGACGAACCGGTCGTTCTTGCCGAACCAATAGGGCTCATCCGGGTCGAGCGGTTCGATGAACCCGACGACCGTGACGGCGACCGGCGCGACGTCCTCCCGCCAGAAAGGATGGAGGTCGAAGCTATCGCCGAGCGCCACCCCAAGTTGCTCCGCCGCCTCCTTGCCGATGAGCACCTCGACCTCAGGCCTCGTGGTCGAACGGGGCGGACCGGGCATCCGCCCCGCCACCAGGCGCGTGTGGTCCTCGTAGCGATCGGCGAACTGGAAATGGGCGCGCGGGCGCCCCTCATCCGCGGGGACAGGCGCGGCCGGAGGGGTGAGGTAGAAGGTGGCGGAGCGCCCGTAGTGGACGCGCTCGCCCAGGATGTCGCCCGCATGCGCATCGAGGACGCGCTCCACGGTGTCGCGCCGGACCTGGTAATCCGGGACACCCGGCCGGCCGGAGATGATCACCCGGATGTTGCGTTCGAGCGGGTCGGACGTTTTCAGCGCATGCCGCAGCCCGAGGTCTCTGATGGCGTCCGAATAGAGCACCACGCTCGACATCAGCGCGGCCGACATGACGACCCCGACGACGACAGTCGAGAGCAGGCGCCGGTTGGCGAGGCTGCGACGAATGACCATCCGCAGGATGGTGGCGGCGGTACCCATGGGCGTGTGGCGGGAGCCTAGCAGGATGGGGGCCGCCGGGGCAAAGCCCGCCGCGCGGCCGTAAAGGCGCGGGCCACACTCCGCGGCTGGCCGGTGTAGAGTTTCGGGCGATGCGGAACCTCGTCTCCACCTGGCGGCTTTTCGCGCGCAGGAGCGGCCGGAACTGGCGGCTGCTCGCCGTCCTCGGCCTTGGGATGCTCATGGCTGCATCGCTGCTCGCCGCGGGGCCCATCTATGCCCGCACCATCGCCGACCTCGGCCTGACCTTCGCCGTGCGGGACGAACTGAGCGAAAGCCCGGGGAACCGCGCCGAGTTCCGCTTCGTCCCCCTCGCGACGGAAGAGGGAGCGGCGTTGCGGCAGTCCATCGAGACCCGCATCGATGAGCGCATCGGCTGGTTTGCCGCATCGAGCTCGCGGCACCTGCGCACCGCGCGCTTCACGCTGGCACAGGAAGGCGAGCCCCCCCGCGAGCAGGCGCCCCTCGGCGAGCTCCAATCCCTCACCGGCTACGAGGACCATTTGCAGGTGCTCGAAGGGCGGCTGCCGGCGGCCACCGGGCCCGGCGAGCCCATCGAAGTGGCGATCAGCCGGGCTTCAGCCAACGCTGCGCGACTGGCGGTCGGGCAGCAACTGGTGATGGCGGAGGATTTCGATACCTGCGCCCGCGAGATCCCCAGCGAGGACCGCCCGCCACCACCCCCCTGCACGCCGACAGCGGCGGTACGTTATGTCTTTCCTGCGGTGATCACGGGGATCGTCGAGCCGCTCGACCCCGAAGACCCTTTCTGGGTCGTCCCCGTCGAGCGGTACTTCGAGCCGTTCCGGCTCCTGCCCGAGAACGGTCCGGTCGCGCCGATGTTCACAAGCGAGCAGACCATCCTGGCCAACTTCGCTGCCTCGCGCCCTGGCTACCAGGCGACGGTTGCGTGGCACACGTTCGCCGACCCGGAGAAACTGTCGCGCTCGAACTTCGAACGCGCGCGGGAGGACCTTCGGGCGCTCTACGACGAATTCGAACCGCTGGGCGGCGCTTCGTACAGCCCTCTCACCACCGTCCTCCAGCAATACGGCCGCGACCAGCAGTACCAGCAGGCGCCGCTCACCATCCTCCTCCTCGAAGTCTCGGCCGTGGCAATCTTCTATGTGGCGCTGGTCGCGCTCGTCATCGTCGAGCGTCACGCCGACGAGATCGCGCTTCTGCGCAGCCGTGGGGCGACCACGCTCCAGGTTGGCGCCATCTACCTCGCCGAAGGGCTGCTCCTCGGCGCTCCCTGCCTGCTGGCCGCGCCCTTCATCGCCGCGGTGGCGACCGCCGGTCTCGGGCTGACACCGACATTCGCCGAGGTGAACGGCGGCGACCTGCTCCCGGCCCGCATCCCGTTCGCGGCGTTCGGCTGGGCGGCCGCCGGGGTGGGGCTATCGATCATCGCGCTTGTGGTGCCCGCGCTGGTGGCAGCACGGAAGAGCGCGGTGGTGCGCCGCCGCGAGCAGGCCCGGCCCGGCGTGTCGATCATCCAGCGGTACTACCTGGATATCGCCCTGGCGGGCGTTGCGGCGCTGCTCCTGTGGGAGCTTAACGAGCGGGGCAACGTGTTCAGGCCAGCGCCTACCGGCGGGGTCTCCTCCGATCCGCTCCTGCTGGCTTCGCCGGCGATTCTCGTTCTGGCGGCGGCCGCCCTGCTCTTGCGGTTCTACCCGATCCTGCTCCGCATCGGCGCGCGGCTCATCGGCCGGAACGCGCCGCCGGCGCTGACGGTCGGCCTCTGGCAGGTGGCCCGCAGCCCCGGCAACTCCGGCCGCCTGGCGGTCCTGCTGACCACGGCTGTGGCCGTCGGCACCTTCGCGGCGAGCTACGCGGAGACGGCATCGAAGACGTACGAGGAACGGGCCCTCTACCAATCGGGCGTCGAGTTCCGGGCAACGGCGGTCGGCTCGGGCAACATGGGCCTCAACACCCCGGAGATCGACGCCGCGCTCAGGGAGCTTCCCGGCGTTCGCCAGGCCACATCGGCGATGCGGCTCATCGGCGCGCCCGGCACGGCCGGCATCTCCGGACGCATCTTCCAGGTCCTGGGCGTCGACCCGGACCGTGCGGCCACGATGCTCTGGTTCCGCGACGACTTCGCCGACCGCCCCCTTCGCGAGCTGATGGCCTCGCTCGGGGCGCCCGAACCGCTGCGCGGGAAGCCCTTGCCGGAGGGCACGTCATCCATCCGTGTCAGCGTCAATCTCCCCGAGACGAACGCGCAGATGACCCTCTGGGCCCGCATCAGGGACCGCGATGGGAACCACCAGATGTTCGACATGGGGCGGCTCGAAGGCGCGGGCTGGCGCGAGTACACCGCAGAGATCCGCCGCTCGTACGAGGGCGCACTCCCGGAGCCGCTGACCCTGGTAGGGCTGCTCATCACCGAGCCATCGAACCGCTACAACGCCACGCGGCTCGACATCATGTTCGATAACCTGGTGGCCATCGGCAACGGCGCCGAGACCGTGATCGACACCTTCGACGGCCCGGCTCCTGGCTGGAGCCCGCTGCCCGCGAGGGTCTCGACCCCCGATGTCTACGAAGTGAGCACGAGCGGCGCGGTTGCCGGGGCGGCCGGCAAGCTCAGCCGCGCGGCGGGCCAGAGCAGCCCTGCCTGGGGCCTCTACATCGCCCAGGCCAACGTCCCGCTGCCGGTGCTTGGGAGCGATTCGTTCGTTGCAGGGACCGGCATCCCGGTGGGCGGCACCGGTATCATCGAGGTCGCCAACACGCTCGTGCCGGTCCGGGTCGTCGCGTCGTTCCGCCTGTTCCCCACGCTGAACACGCTGGAGGGCCCGGCCGTCATCTTCAACCGCGACCACATCCTCTCCTGGCTCGGCATCGCCAACCTCACCTCGCAGCCCGGCCCCAACGAAGCCTGGCTGTCACTCGATCCCGGCGCAGACCGGGCGGGGCTGGCGGTGAGCCTTGGGCTGGAGCCGTTCGACCTCGACAACACGACTGACCGCGAGACGGAGTTGCGCCGAATCGCGAGCAATCCGCTCATCGCCGCGGGCGGGGCGGGCATCCTCTACCTGTCGTTCGGCGCTGTCCTCCTGCTCGTTGGGGTGGCGCTGCTCGTGTCGCTCTGGGTTTCGGTGCAACGGCGCCGGGGGGAGTTCGCGGTCCTCCGGGCGATGGGCCTTTCGCGGGGGCAGGTTGTGCGCCTGCTCGCCTTCGAGTACGCAATTGTCGCGATCCTGGGGCTTGTTGGCGGCGCGTATCTCGGCCGCATGGTCGGTACGCGCATGCTCTCGTTCCTGAACATCGATGAAGATGGCCGCCCGGCCGAGCCGTCCTTCATCCTCCAGACCGACTGGCTCCTGGTCCTCGCGGGGGCGACGATCGTGCTGGCGGTGTTTGTCTTCGCGCTGGGAATCGCGGGCCGCCTCATCAGCCGGACGTCGGACGCCCAGGCGCTGCGGACCGAGTAGTTCACTCCGGGCCGGCGTTCGTCAACACGAGCACGCCGCGCGAGGCGTCGGGGCTGCCATCGG
>JBBIVC010000007.1:0-20992 GCA_037439905.1 Thermoflexus sp. | reverse complement strand
GAAGTTCCGCACCTCGTTCGGGATGGCGATCACGTTCACCACCAGCGGGGCCTGCAGGTCTGAAAGCACCGCGGGTTCGAGCAGCCACACGCGGGCATCCGCAGCCAGCGCCACTTCGCTCGCGGCCGGTTGCTGGCCGCTCCCGGCGGTGAGCCGTAGCACGCCCCCGTCGTTGCGTTCGACATCGAACGCGACAAACGAGGGCGGTGGTGGCGGGACGAACGCCACTGGCGGCGGCGGCGAATCAGGTTGCGCCGCCTGGCGCGCAAGCACCAGCACGCCTGCCATGGCGCCAACAACGATTGCGGCAAGCAAGGCGGGGACCAGCCACGTGAGCCGGGGCCGGCGCGAGAGTCCGGCGGAAGACGAAGCCATCGCCGCCAGATGGTAGACGAATCGCGGCTGCAGCGCCCCCGGGCGTACACTCTCACACGCACATGAGCGAAGCCGCACCGATCCCGCCGCTGAATCGCGAGTTCCCGCCCATCTTCGATGGCCACGAGGACTTCATCACCCAGATCAAGCCCCGCCGCGCGATCTTCGGCCCCGCTGGCGGCCGCGACTTCCTCGCCGACGCAGGCAGCGCCGCCGCCGAGCACATCGAGGATTCGCGTAAAGGTCACGTCGACCTCCCCCGGGCGATGCGGGGCGGGCTCGGGGGCTGCTTCACGTCCATCTACCTCTCGAACGAGCGTGCGGAGTTCAACGCCCTCGCCTACGCCATCGACGAGATGAACGACGTTTTCCGCATCGCCGACCGCTCGCAGGGGCGCTTCCGCATCTGCCGGACGGTGCGGGAGATCCGCGCGGCCTGGGACGCCGATGCGTTTGCCTCGGTGTTCATGTTCGAAGGCGCCGACCCGATTTCATCCAGCCTCAAGGAACTCCGCGTCTTCTACGAAGCCGGGTTGCGCTGCCTCGCGCCCACCTGGAGCCGTTCGACCATCTTCGCCCATGGGGTCGCGTTCAACGGCAGCCTGCCCGCTACCGGCCTGACCGACCTCGGCCGGCAGCTCGTGCACGAGTGCGACCAGCTCGGCATCATCCTCGATGTCTCCCACATCAACCCCGCGGGCTTCTGGGACCTGCTCGCGGAATCGCGCAATCCCGTCGTCGCCACGCACTCGAGCGTGAAGGCCATTTCGCCCCATGTCCGCAACCTCGATGACGGCCAGATCAAGGCCCTGGCGAACAAGGGCGGGACCATCGGGATCAATTTCGCCAACATCTTCCTGCGGCCCGATATGCAGGCCGATCCCGGCACCGCGGTCGAGGTCATCGTGAGCCACTTCGACCACGTGGTGAACCTGGTTGGGGACGAGCATGTCTCCTTCGGCACCGACTTCGACGGCACCGACATCCCGGCGGTGGTGGGCGATGCGGCTGGCCTCCCGGTGGTGCTCCGGGCGCTCAAGGCGCGTGGTTACTCCGATACGAGCCTCGAACGCATCTGCCATGGCAACTTCCTCCGCGTGGCCGGTGCCGTCTGGAGGGACGCATGACGGCAACCTGGGCTGCCATCACCGATACCGGCCGGATCCGCGCCGAGAACCAGGACCGGGCGCTGGCGCAGGAGCTGAAGGGCGGCGCGGTGCTCATCCTCGCCGCCGATGGCGTTGGGGGTGCGCCGGGCGGCGCGCTCGCAGCCGACGAAACCGCGCGTGTCTTCTCGGAAGTGTTTGAGGAATTCGCTGGCGCGGCACCGTATCCGGGCCTCCTGCTGACCGCGGCCAACCTGGCCAACGAGCGCGTGCGCCTCCTGCAGGAGCAGAAGCCCGAATACGGCAGCATGGCCACCACGCTCGTCGCGGCCGTGGTTGAGGGCGGCCACGCCCGCATCGTGAACCTCGGCGACAGCCGGGGCTACCTCTTCCACAACGGGAAGCTATCGCAGGTGACCGAGGACCACTCCTGGGTGGCCGGCGAAGTGCGCGCCGGGCGCATTACCCCCGCCGAGGCCGATACCCACCCCTGGCGGAACGTGATCACGCGGGGCATCGGCGTCGAGGACGTGGCCGACCCGGCTGTCACCGATCTCGAGCTCGAACCATCCGATGCGCTCCTGGTGTGCACCGATGGGCTTTTCAAGATGGTCCCCGACGAGGAGATCGCACGGGTGCTGGCGGGCGCGGCGGACGCCGAACATGCGGCGCGGGCGCTGGCAGAGGCCGCCAACGCCCGCGGGGGAGTGGACAACATCGGGGTCGCCCTTTGGATGGGCGAACCCCTCTCAGCGCGCGTTACGCTTCTGTGATGGTCACCGAGGAGATGGTCACCGGGTTGATGGGCCGGTCCTGCGCCCCTGTAGGCGCTGTCGCGATGCTGTCGAGCACATCCTCGCCAGAGGTCAGCTTTCCGAAAATCGTGTAGTTCGGCGGCAGCGGATAATCGGCATGCATGATGAAGAACTGGCTCCCGTTCGTGTTCGGGCCTGCGTTCGCCATGGCCATCGTCCCGCGGAGGTACTGGCGCTTCACGGGCTCGTCGTTGAAGCGGTAGCCGGGGCCACCGCGGCCGGTGCCGGTGGGGTCGCCGCCCTGGATCATGAAGCCCTTGATGACGCGGTGGAAGATGACGTCGTCGTAGTAGCCCTCACGCGCGAGGAAGACGAAGTTGTTCACGGTCTTCGGGGCCTCGTTAGCGAAGAACTCGACGGTCATCGTTCCCGCCGAGGTTTCGATCGTCGCGCCGTATTTCTTCGCCGGGTCGATCACCATTTCCGGCGGATTGGGGTATTGCCTGGCCATGCGGGCCTCCTGGGTCTGTCTTCCTTCCAGACTACCGCCCCATGCCTGAACGCGCCCCCCGGTTGCCCCCACGCGCATGCCGCCCGGACAATGTCTCCTGCGTGACTGCCCCCGGCCATTCCGACGCGCGACCGCTGCTCCTCTCGGGAGGTTCCGTCTTCGATGACGCGTCCCGGGTTTTCCGGCGCGCCGATGTCCTTTGCCGGGACGGCCGCATCGAAGCGGTCGCGAGCGAGGCCAGCACCGGCGAGGGAGCCGTACGGATCGACTGCGCCGGCATGTTCATCATCCCGGGCCTCATCGACTGCCACGTCCACATCACCGGCAGCGGCGACCCGGCCGAACTGAGCGCCGCCAGTTCGGTGCCGCTGGCTACTCGCGCCTGGCGCGCGGCGCGCTACGCCGAACAGACGCTCCTGGCGGGCTTCACCACCGTCCGCGACCTGGGAGCGGCCGACCAGCTCAACATCCACCTCGCCCGTGCCATCGAGGAAGGGGTGCTCCGCGGCCCTCGCATCCTCGCGGCCGGGATGGGCATCACCATGACGGGCGGCCACGGCAGCGGCTTCATCGCCACCGAAGCCGACGGGTCCGATGCCGTCCGCAAGGCGGTCCGTCAGCAGCTTCGCGCCGGGGCGACGGCGATCAAGCTGTTCGCCAGCGGTGGCGTGATGACCCCGGGCGTCGACCCGCGTTCGCCCAGTTATACCGAGGAAGAACTCCGCGCCGGAGTAGAGGAAGCCCACAAAGCGTTCCGGGTGGTTGGGGCGCACGCCCAGGCCACGGAGGGGGTGAAGAACGCCATCCGGGCCGGGGTCGACTCCATCGAGCACGGAGTGTGGCTCGACGAGGAAGCGATCGAGATGATGCGCGAGCGCGGCACCTACCTGGTGGGGACCTACACGGCACCCTGGCAGATAGCGCACCGCGGCACCGAGGCGGGTATCCCGCCGTTCATGGTGGACAAGGCGTGGCAGATCCTCGAGGACCATGAGCGCAGCATCCGCTCAGCCATCGAGGCGGGCGTGAAGATCGCCATGGGGACCGACCAGGGCACCCCCATGAACCACCCCGGTGAGAACGCGCAGGAGATCGTTCGGCTGGCGAACCTCGGGCTCTCGCCGGCGGCGGCAATTCTCTCCGCCACTGTGTGGGCCGCCGAGCTCCTCAAGCTCGATCACCTGGTTGGCCGCATCCGTCCCGGGCTCGCGGCGGACCTCGTCATCCTTGACGCCGACCCGCTTGCGGACGTTGGCGTCCTTGCTAACCAGTCAGCAATCCGGGCAGTGGTCCAGGCCGGCACGGCCGTCCGCTGCACACTCCCGTCCTTGGAGGCAAACGCATGAGTCAACTCCAGAAGACTATCGCCAGGATCCAGCGCCGGGAGGGCCCGTCCATCGGCTTTGGCCCGGTGAACCGCGAGCAGCCGAGGGCCATGGCGCTCGTGGCCCGCGTCCGCTCCGCCGCCGAGGCGCGCGCCGCGCTGGAAGCTGGCGCCGATGCAGTCCTCTTCCACTTTGGCGACGCCGCCACCGCCGCGAAGGAGATGGAGGGCGTCGCCGGGCCGAAGGTCGCGGCCGGCGCCCTGCTCGACCGCCTGACCGAGGAAGATGCGGCGGTCCTGCGCGCGGCCCGCTGCGACTTTGTGGTGAGCCCCCTGGAAACGACGGACTCCGCCGCGGTTGATGCGGACCAGATGGGCCACGTGGTCATCGCCAGTGAGTCGATGGAGGACAACACCCTGCGCGCGCTCGGGCCCCTGGGTCTCGATGCCCTGTATGTCGAGCGCCCGCACGGGCCAATGAAGCTCGCGGGCCAGCTCGGACTCGTCCGGATCGCCTCGTTCGCCAACACGGGCCTGATGGCCACCATCGACACCCAGGCGAGCGTCGCGGACCTGCGCGTCCTCCGCGATTCCGGCGTCGTCGCCGTTGTCGCTCCGGCGAGCGCCACGCCCGCCGACCTCACCGAGCTCGTCGCGCGCCTGAAGGCGGTTCCCGCGCCGCGAAAGGGAAAGCGGGAGGGCGGGGAGCTCGCCATCGTGCCCGCGGTCCGCTCGGCGGCGAGCGAAGAACACGAGCACGAAGAGGAGGAGGACGAGTAGCCATGCCCCAGGTGCGCATCGAGCGCGAGGGCCCGGTGGCGACCATCACCATCACCAATCCGCCGATGGGGTACATGGATGCGGCCACGGTGCCCGAGCTCGATGCCGCCACGGCCGAGCTCGAAGCCGACACGGCCATCCGGGCCGTGGTCATTACAGGTGGTCTTCCCGGCGTCTTCATCCGGCACTACTCGGTCCACGAACTCGAACAGCTCTCGCGCAACCTCCGCGCCGCGGGCGTCCAGGTCGATCCATCGCGGACGGTGCCGGAGCGCGACCTGGACCGCGTCTTCAGGCGCATCGAAACGATGCCCAAGCCGGTGATCGCGGCCATCAACGGGCTTGCCATGGGAGGCGGGTTCGAACTGACCCTTGCCTGCGACATCCGCATTGCCGAGGAAGGCGACTACGAGCTGGGCCTGCCGGAGGTGAAGGTTGGGATCCTCCCCGGGGCCGGCGGCACGCAGAAGCTCGCCCGGCTGGTGGGCATGGCTCGCGCGCTGGAGATGACCCTCCGGGGACGAACGGTCTCTCCGGCTGAGGCTCACGCGCTCGGCATCGTGCAGGAACTCGCCCCGGCGGGCGGGGCGCTTGCGCGGGCCCGACAGATCGCCGCCGAAATTGCCAATCGGCCGCCACGAGCCGCCGGGCACATCAAGCGCCTGGTCCGCATGACCCCGGAGACGCCGCTGGCCGAGGGCCTCGCGCTCGAACGCACGCTCTTCCTCGACCTGCTGATCTCGGACGAAGCGCTCGAGCTCATGGGCCGGATGAATGCAGGCGACCTCGACATCCGCGACGTTTGACGTTGCTGCCGTTCGCCGTCTTTTGATGCCCTGGTACCGCCAGCACGGGCGCCACGCCCTCCCCTGGCGCATGACCCGCGACCCCTACGCGATCCTGGTCTCAGAGGTGATGCTGCAGCAGACGCAGGTGGAGCGGGTCGTACCGCGCTACGCCGCCTGGCTCGAACGCTGGCCCACCTTCTGCGCCCTTGCCACGGCCAGCCCGGCCGATGTCATCCGCGAATGGCGCGGCCTTGGCTACAACCGCCGCGCCCTGAACCTCCACCGCACCGCCATCACGGTCCTGCGCGAACACGGCGGCCAGTTGCCCCGCGATCCCGCCGAGCTCCTGCGCCTGCCGGGGGTCGGGCCTTACACGGCGGCCGCGATCCGGTCGTTCGCGTATGAGGAAAGCGTGGCCGTGGCCGACACGAACATCGCGCGGACCATCGCGCGCGCCATCCTCGGCGTGGAGAGCCAGCGCGACGTTATGGCGCGGGTCATCGCGGACGCCGCCGCGAACCTCCTGCCGGTGCCCGGCGCCCGGGATCATAACCTGGCGGTGATGGACCTTGGCGCGACCGTGTGTCCGGCACGCGCTCCCCGGTGCGGCGCATGCCCGCTCAACGAGATCTGCGCCTGGCGCGCGGCCGGACAGCCGCCCGGGGCGGCCGCCAGCCGGCCCGCTCCGAAGTTCGAGCACACGGCACGCTACGCCCGGGGCCGCATCGTCGACGCGCTGCGCCAGGCCCCGGCCACCACTGCCGAACTGGCTGCCATGCTCCCGCGGCGGCATGCCGCGCGCACCGCCGATTACCTCGCCTCGCTCGAACGCGATGCGCTGGTTGTCCGCGCCGCGGGGGACCTGTGGTCGCTGCCGGTCGAGGCGGGATGACGGGCTATTTGCCCTGCCAGTTGGGGGCCCGCTTTTCCGCGAATGCCCGTGGTCCCTCGATGGCATCCTCGCTCGTCCGGCGTCGCATCTCCCATTCGTAGCGGGCCACGGCGGCTTCCTGGAGCGGCATATCGAGCCCGCGCATCGCCGCCTCCTTGGTGGCGCGCACCGAAAGGGGCGCACAGCGGAGGATATCCGCCACCCAGGCGTCCACGGCATCGTCGAGTTTCGCCAGCGGCACGACTTCGTTCACGAGCCCGAGCTCGTAGGCCCGCTGCGCCGGGATGTGCCGGCCGGTGAGGAGGTACCCCATCGCCTGCTTGAGGTGCAGCTGCCTGGGGAGCCGGTGCACGCCAAGGGCCCCCGCGATGAGCCCGCGCCGCGGCTCGGGCAGCCCGAGTTCCGCATGGTCGGCCGCGACGATGATGTCGCACCACAGGGCCATCTCCAATCCGCCGCCGAGCGCGAACCCATTGACCCGGGCAATCGTGGGCTTGAACAGGTCGAACCGGTTGGTGATTCCGCCGAACCCCCCGGCCGGCCACGAGAGGTCGGGCCGCTGTTCGCGCGGCAAACGCGACATCTCGGCCGTGTACTTCAGGTCGTTCCCGGCGCTGAAGGCCTTTTCGCCCTCGCCGGTGAGGACCGCGACCCAGGCGTCATCATCGTTTGCGAATTCGTCCCACACCTGTTGCAGCTCGCGCCCCGCCGGCGGGTGCAGGGCGTTCATCACTTCCGGGCGCATGATGGTGATCCGCGCCACATGGCCCGTCTTCTCGTACCTGCAAAACTCCACGGTCAGCTCCTGGGAAACGTCGTGGGCGCATCCTAGAGGCTGAGGCTCGCGCCGACAAAGCAGGGGCTCAGAGCACCTCTCGCGCCGCCTCGATCGCGGCGTGCATCACCTCGCGCTCGCGCTCCCGCATGAATGCGCGCAGCTCGCGTGGCAGCCCCCGCGCGAGCGAATGCTCCTCGGCCACGAGGTCGTCGAGCCGCAGGAGCGCTGCCGCTCGCCGGGCTCCCAGGTGCTTCGCGACCGCGAACGTGGCCGCTGTCTCCATGTCGACCCCGTGATAGCCATGCCGCGACCAGTCGGCGATCACATCGCGCGATTCCGCCAGCAGCGCCGGGGTGGAGTAGATCGCATGCTGGTCCGCTGGAATGCCTCGCCCCCTCAGCCGCCCGACGATGGCGTGCGCCAGGTCCGGACTGGCGTCAGCGAGGATGCCCTTCGGCAGGTACCAGTCGGAGACGCCGTCCTGGCGTTCGGCGTGGCGCGGCACCACAACATCGCCGAGCGCGGTGCCCTCCTGCAGTGCCCCATACCAGCCCAGCTGGACCACCGCACGGACGCCAGCCCCGCACCACGTGTGGGCGAACAGCGCCGCCATCGGCCCGCCGAAGCATGCGCTCAACGCGACCCTCGCGCCCGCATGCTCGCCGAGGTAGTAGGGGATCCCGCTCCGGCTCGTCTCGGTACGCGAAAAACGGGCACCATCCAGGTACCCGGCGAAGCGCTTCGCCCCTTCGTGGACGTCGAACACGCCCACGAGCAGCACGACATCCGGCAGCTGCTCGGGCTGGAGGCCCAGCATCGCCAGGTGGTCTTCCGGACCGAGTTCCCTGTACATGGCGGAAAAACCTAACGCCTCCCGGGCGGGAGGCGCCAGTCTACGGATGCGCCCCGGTCCTTACTTCTTCACCGGGGCGGCGCTCTTCGCGGTCTTGGCGACCGCCTTCTGCTTGTTCGTCTTCTGGGTGTTCTTCGGGCTCTTGTCTCCCAAGTGTGCGCCTCCTCGATGGCAGAAATAGGACGCGCTGATACTACCTGCACGGCTCCCGCCTGCATAGCCGGACCGCTACCGGATCAGCCGGGAGGTGGTCTCGGCGACCCGCCGGCCAAGCGTCTGCGCCTGCGCCAGGTCGTCATCAGTCACGCTGCCGTGTGCCGTCGCGCCATAGTACGAGCCCGAAAGGCGCATCGTTTCCGACCATGGCAGCCCAACGACGACGATCCCGTGCGCCAGCAGCAGATGGAGCAGCTGCAGCAGTGTCGCTTCGGTCCCGGCCGAGCGCGAGTAGCCGGTGGTGAATGCCCCGCCGGCCTTGATGGTTATCTCGCCGCTCTCCCAGCGGTCGCCCGACTGGTCCCACCACTCCTTCATCTTGCCGGTCATGCCGCTCCAGTTCGGCGAACCGAGCACGATGCCATCGCAGTCCAGCAGCAGATCCGGCGAGGCGTCGTCCACCCGCCGGCGAATGCACTCGTCGCCCGCGTCCGCGATCCCCGCTTCCACCGCATCGGCAAGCCGCTCAGTCAGCCCTCCGCGGCTGTCGTAGAGGAGAAGGATGCGAGCCACGATTCGCCCTCCCGTTCGAGCACGTCCCGCACGTCATGGAACGAATCGAAAGCGTAGAGCCGCTCGTGGCGGCCGTCTAACCGCTCCAGCAGCGTGCTGCGCGCGAACACCGCCGACGCAAGGGTCGCCGCCTCCACGTCGCTCTCGCCATCGCCAACGTACGCGACGAAGTCGCCGGCGCGCCGGAAAGCGGCCG
The DNA here is from genome assembly GCA_037439905.1 of Thermoflexus sp. GTDB lineage: Bacteria > Chloroflexota > Dehalococcoidia > Tepidiformales > Tepidiformaceae > Amarobacter. The sequence continues at coordinate 11,905 of JBBIVC010000007.1, read as the reverse complement.
CATACGACAGCTTGAAGCCGTCCTCGAGCACGACGCCGCGTGGACTGTAGTAGCGAACCCGCCAGCGATATTCCCGGCTGGTCCGGCCGGCGTGCCTGGGCACCCTGTCGAGTCCCAGCCGATCGAGGACCGCGTCGACATAGAAGTCGAAGCCGTTGCTCACGACGGCTGCCATCCAGCCGTTCCAGTGCGCCCAATCCAGCAGCTCGCTGATCCCCTCGCGCGGCCGGGCGACCGCCTTCACGAACTCCACGAGTTCCTCGCGGGTGGCCTCGACCAGGTCGAGCGCTGCCGCGTTGTATTGCTCCACGGTCAGCTCGCCGCGGGACTTCCGTTCGCCGAGCAGCTCCCACCCGGGTGAAGCGAACCGCTCGAAGATCTGCCGTGCAGTGTTGTCGAGCACGATCGTGTCGTCGAAGTCCAGGCAAAGGATGTTCGCCACGGATCGAGTGTCGCACGTTGCGTGTTGCTCGCGCTCCTCCACCCTCGTCACCGTGGAAATCGAGCGCGCGCGCTACCTGGTGAGCCCGGCGGGCCGCTCCGCCCTTGCCGAAATCCCGGTGGAGGCCGGGCGCGGCGACCCAAACCGGCTGGTGAGCGCCCTGCGGAAACGCCACCCGCCGGCCGAGGCTTCCGCGCTCGCCGAGCAGGCGATCCTCCGGGCGAGGGCTGCCGGGCGCTTTGGCCAGGACCCGGGCATGCTGCTCACCGGGCCCGGCCTGGAGATGATGACCCACCCCCTCGTCGCCGAACGCCGCGCCCGGCGGCTCGCCCGGCTCGGATTACCCGTGGCTGACCTCACCTGCGGACTCGGCGGCGACCTCCGCGCATGCGCTGAGCGCGGCATGCGCACCATCGGCGTCGAACGTGACCGCGCCAGCGCTCCTCGCGCGCGCGAACGTGCCTTCCGCGAACGTGGTCAACGGCGACGCGACCCAGTCCCCGGTACGCGTCGACCAACTCGCGGTTATCCTCGACCCCGCGCGCCGGAACGCCAGCAGCCGCAGGTTCGATCCTGGCGCCTTTTCGCCTCCCTGGGGCACCTGTCTCGAGCTGCTCTCCGCGGCTCGCGCCGGCGTGCTGAAGTCGCCGCCTGGCCTCGATCGCGAAACGCTCCCGGCCTGGGCCGAGATGGAGGCGGTGCAACTCGGCGCCGGGATGCGCGAGATCGCGCTCTGGGCTGGGGCCGGGGCAGTGCCCGGCCTCCGCCGGGCAGTCCTGCTTCCTGCCGGCGCGGAGATCACGTCCGATGCGCCCGAGTGCGCGGAGCCTCCCGTCTCTATTGAACGTTATGTTTTCGACCCGGAATCCTGCGTCACCCGCGCCGGGCTGGTACGCCACCTTGGCTCCCGGCTTGGAGCGCGCTTGCTCGACCCCCAGATCGCCTATCTCACGGCGCCGGTCCCGGCCTTTGACCCGCTCGCCGCGGGGTTCGAGGTGCTCGAAGCGGTACCGTTTTCGGTGCGCCGGCTGAAGGACCTCCTCGCCGCACGGGGGTGGCGGCCGGAGGAGATCCGGCGCCGCGCGTTCCCCGTGGAGCCGGATGAGTTGCGCCGCCTCCTGGGCCGGCTGGCGGGCGACCCTGTGACGCTCCTGTGCACCACGCTGGGCGGGACCCGCATCGTCATCGTCGTGCGGCGCCTCGCCACCGCTGCAGGCGAGGGCGGCGCATAATTCCGCTCATGCCAACGCTTCTCGTCTCACCCGCGTTCATCCGCCGCTACCATGCCGAAGTTGCGGCCGCCTGGCCCGGCATCGAACCCATCATCCTTCCTGAGGACCCGGCCGCCCGCCTCGATCCCGGGGACCTGGCGCGCGTGGACTACGCGTACTTCTCCGGCGACATCTACCCCGACTACTCGCGTTCCTTCTTCGCGGCGGCCCAGGGGGCAGCGAACCTGAAGTGGATGCACGTCTTCAACGCCGGGGTCGACGCGCCGATCTTCGCGCGCATGCTCGAACGCGGCGTCCGCCTGACAACCTCGGCTGGCTCAACGGCGCAGCCGATCGCCCAATCGGCCATCGGGGGCATGCTCATGCTGGCCCGGCCATTCCTCGCGTGGATGGAGTCGCAGCGCCGCCACCAGTGGGAGCCCCTACGCGGGGCGCCACCGCCCGACCTCGCCGGCCAGCGCATGACGGTCATCGGCCTCGGCGCCATTGGCTCTGAGATCGCCCGCATCGCCAGTGCCATCGGCCTGCAGGTCACCGGGGTGCGCCGGAGCCTGCGGCGCGATACCGACCCGGTCCAGGACATCGTGCCGCCCTCGCGGCTCCCGGAGCTCGTGCCGGAGACCGACTGGCTGGTCATCGCCTGCCCGCTCACCCCGGAGACACGCGGCCTGGTCAGCCGCGACCTGCTCAACCGCCTCAAGCGCGGCGCGCACCTCATCAACATCGGGCGCGGAGAAGTGGTGGACGAGCCAGCGCTGATCGAGGCGCTCCGCTCCGGCCAGGTGGGCGGGGCCTACCTCGATGTCTTCTGGCAGGAGCCGCTGCCAAGCGACTCACCGCTGTGGGACCTGCCAAATGTGATCATCTCGCCGCACAACTCGGCGGTGGCTGCCGGGAACGACGCCCGGGCGACAGGCTACTTCCTGGAGAACCTGCGGCGGATGGCAGCCGGCGATCCACTGGTGAACGAAGTCTCCGCGTGAGCGCGGGAGGCGGCGAAAGGCATCTGCTTCCGCGCCGGCCGGGAAAGAGCGAGCCCCTCCACCGTCCGATGGAGGGGCCCAGGCTTCCTGCCGTCCAGCAGTGACCGCTAGGGGTTCGCGCGGTAGAACGCGACCTCGCGGTTCTTGGTAGCCCAGAAGATGTTGTGGATTTCCTCGATTGCGCCGAGCAGCGCCTCGCCGTTTGCCGGGTCCTGTTCGGTCTTGTTCTTCGAAGCCAGCTTCGCTGCCTTCCAGAAGACCTCGTGCAGGTTGGGGTATTTCTCGAGGTGCTCGGGCTTGAAGTAGTCGTGCCACAGGATGTCGAGTTCGCGCTTCACGATCTCGGCCTGCTGTTCCTTGATGGCGATGAAGCGCGTGCGCGTGTTGATGGTTGCCAGGTCCTGGGCATCGCCGAGGGCGGCGATTTTCTTCTCCATCGAAAGCACGGCCTCGGCCGCGATGCGCGCCGCCGCCGGGTCGTAGACGCCGCAGGGGCCGTCGCAGTGGGCGTGGGCCACGCGGGCCGGGCGTACCAGCCGGGAGAGGAGGTTCATGTCTGTGGGCACTCCTTGCATGCGAATTTGAACGCGGTATCGGATTATACCCGCTTCGGTCCCGGCCCGTAACCCGGCCTCCCTGCATGACGCGGTGTCCGCGCGCGGGTAGAGTCCGGCCATGTCCCACCTGATTCAGTCCGTCATCGACGACCTTGCCGGCGAACACGCCGCCCTGGACGCGGTCCTCACCGCGATGACTCCGCGCCAGTGGGAACTGCCGACCCATGCGCCCGGCTGGGCGGTCCGCGACCAGGTGACGCATCTCGCATGGTTCGATGAATCGGCCACGCTCGCCATTGCCGACCCCACCGCGTTTCGCGCGGCCGCCCGGTCCCTCGGTTCAACGTTCGAAGCCGATTACCTCGCGCGCGGCAGGGGGCTCGCCCCGGCTGACCTTTTCGCGTGGTGGCGCCGGTCGAGTGCGGCCCTCGTGGATGCCGCCCGCCGGCTCGACGGGAGCGTCCGCCTCCCGTGGTACGGCCCGGAGATGTCGGCTGTCTCGTTCATCACGGCCCGGCTCATGGAATGTTGGTCGCATGGCCTCGACATCGTCGACGTCACCGGCATCGCCCGTCCCGACACCGACCGCCTGCGGCACATCGCCTTCATCGGCGTCCGTGCGCGAGCGTACAGCTATGCCAATCGCGGCCGCGAGGCGCCGCCGGTCCCGATTCGCGTGTCGCTGGCCGCCCCGTCCGGGGCCACGTGGGAGCTGGGCGAGCCATCGGCCGAGAACGTCATCCGGGGCAGCGCGACAGACTTTTGTCGCGTTGTCACTCGCCGCCGGCACCTTGCCGACACCAGCCTCCAGGTGACCGGCGCCGCGGCGCTCGAATGGCTGGAGATCGCCCAGGCGTTCGCGGGCCCGCCCGGCGAGGGGCGCCGCCCGGGTCAATTCCCCCGGGAGGCGGAACGATGAGCGAGCTCGTCCACCTCGCAATCCGGGATGGCGTCGCCACCATCACCCTCGATTCCCCGCACAACCGCAACGCGCTCTCCCGCCAGCTCCAGGCCGAGCTGCTCGCGCACCTGCAGACAGCTATCGGCGACGCTTCAGCACGCGTCATCGTCCTCACCTCAGCCGGGACGGTGTTCTGCTCGGGCGCTGACCTGAAGGAGCAGCGCGAAGCGAACATCGCTGGCGCCGCGACCGGCCCCGCGGGGCTCGCGGCCATTCTCGAGACCATGTGGCACTCGCCGAAGCCCGTCGTTGGCCGCATCAATGGGCCGGCGCGAGCGGGCGGCCTCGGGCTGGTCGCCGCCTGCGACATCGCCGTGGGCATCGCCGATGCGACCTTCGCGACCACGGAAGTCCGGATCGGGGTGATCCCGGGGATCATCTCGGTGGTGCTCCTGCGGAAGGTGCCGCCGGGCACGCTGAGCGAGCTCTTCCTGGCCGCGGAGAGCTTTACGGGGGCCGATGCCGTGCGCTTCGGCATCCTGAACGCCGCGGTCCCCGCTGCCGAACTCGATGCCACCGTCGAGCGGTACGTGGCGGCGATTCGCCAGGGTGCGCCCGGGGCGCTCGCCGGGGCGAAGCGACTCCTTCGCGACCTCCCCGGCATGAGTCTGCACGCTGCTTTCGAGGAGGCGGCCCGCCGGTCGGCGGAGCATTTCGCCTCGGAGGAGGCGCGGGAAGGGATGACCGCCTTCGCTGAGAAGCGTGCGCCGCGCTGGGCCAGGTCTTGATGGCTCAGGACAGGAACGCCGCCACCACCCCGCTCAGGAACACGCCATCGAACACCCCGGCGCCGCCGATCGACATGATCCCGGGCCCCATTTCGCGGGACCGGTGCAGGTTCAGCAGGTCGGCGCCGATGAGCGTGCCAACGGAACCGGCCGCGTAGGCGATCGCGGTTGCCTGCCCTGGCGAGCCATCCCACGACAGTGCCAGGGCGCTGAGCGCCGCGATCGCCGGGGAGAGCAAGGCCGGCAGGAGGATTCCCCTGCCCGGCACGACCCGCGCCGCCCGGTAGGTCCAGAACGCAACGATAACCACGGCCACCGCTGTCTCCCACCAGGCTCCCTCCTGGAAGAGGAGCCACGCCGAGACGCCGACCGGGATCAGCGCGCCGCCCACGTTCACGGCGATCACCTGCCGCTCGTATTCGGGTGGCCGGTAGAAGACGAGGTGGCCAATCCGCAGGCGCTGTGGCGGGCGCGTCTCCAGGTCGCGGACGCGTACGGGGATGTTGAGGAGCGAGCCAGCAAGGCTGGCGACGACCAGCAGGCCGGCCGCCGCACGCGGAATCCCGGCGCGCTCGAATCCGGTGGTGATGATGTTGAACGTCAGGAGCGCCAGGAACATCCCGAGCAGGAGCGTCAGGAGCGGATGGGCAACCGGCGCCCGAACCGGGGCTGGGACGTTCATTACTCCGATCCTAGCCTGCGCCACGCGTTGGCCGCCCACTGGCGCTGGCCCTGCTACGATCAGTGTCTCACCAATCACCTCTGAGGTAGTGCATGTCCGAAACCGCAACGCTGAAGGTCGGCGATGAAGCGCCAGACTTCGAACTCCCCGCGAGCCCGACGGGCGACAAGTTCCGGCTCAGCGATTACCGCGGCAAGAACGCCGTCATCATCAACTTCGTCCCCGCCGCTTTCTCGCCGGCCTGCAGCAACCAGATGCCGCTGATCAAGGCGAAGCAGAAGGAGTTCGAGAGCCAGGGCGCGATCCCCATCGTCATCTCCAGCGATGGGCCCTGGGCACAAGCGGCGTGGAAGAAGGAGCTCGGCATCGACTTCCCCATTCTTAGCGACTTCCACCCGCTCGGCGCGACGGCCAAGAAGTACGGCGTCGCCATCGAGCCCCGGATGGTGGCGAACCGCGTCGTCATCGTGGTCGACAAGCACGGCAAGGTCGCCTGGATCCAGCCGACCGAGAAGATCACCGACATGCCGGACTACGACCCCGTGCTTTCCTGCCCCAAGGACTAGCCAGGCCGCCCCGGCAATCACGCGGAGGGCACCCCAGGGGGTGCCCTCCGTGCGCGGCGGCACATCCAGCACCCTTTGCAAACACCTGGCGCACCGGTACCGTTCCCCCAACCCAAACCGGCGAGGCCCATCGCGTGAATGCTCCCGCACTGCTCCGGCTGGCCTTCCATGACTTCCACATCGAGCTCATGGACGATGTAAGCGGCATCAACGACGAAGACCTGTTCTGGCAGCCGGCCGCCGAAGTCAACCACATCGGGTTCTTGCTCTGGCACATCGTCCGCGATGAGGATGCGGTCATCTGCCAGTCGATCCTGCGCGAGCCGGAGCTGTGGACGCGCGACCATTGGGCCGAGCGCTTCGCCATGGACGCGACGGGCCAGGGCACCGGGTTCCTGACCACCGACCTCGCCACCTTCCGCTACCCGCTGGCCGACCTGCTGGCCTACGCGTGGGATGTCTGGGCCCAGACGTCACGGGCCCTCGCCTCGCTCGAACCCGCCCGCCTCGAAGAACCCCTCCCCTGGAACAGCGATTGGAAACTGGCGAATCTCCTCACCACTGGCTGCCTCGCCCACGGTTGGTCGCACCTGGGCGAGGTCCGGCAGTTACGCGGTCTCCGCGGGTGGCGATTCCGCGAATGACGCGCCTGTGACCCGGCGCGTCGAGGCAAGCCCGAACGCAGCGAGGGGTCCCTTCCCGGCTGGAAGGGACCCCTCGCAAGGCCTGGCAGGCCGGGCACCCTAGAAGACGATGACGCTCCGGTTCACTTCGCCGGCCTTGAGCGCGTCATACGCCTCGTTGATCTGCTCAAGCTTGTAGGTGCGCGTGATGAGCTCGTCGATCTTGAGGCGCTTCTGGCGGTAGAGCTCCATGAGCCACGGCATGTCGTAGGTCTGCCGGGTCGAGCCGTAGTAGCTGCCGGTGATGCCCTTTTCGCCGAGGAACGACATGCCCGCCTGGGGGATCGTCAGCTCCTCGGTCAACGGCAACATTCCGACGATGACCGCCTGGCCGCCGCGGCGGGCCATCATGAACGCCTGCTGGGCGGTCTTCATCAGCCCGATAGCCTCGAAGGCGTAGTCGACCCCGCCGCCGGTGATGCCCAGGACCTGCTGGACGGCATCGCCCTTGGAGGCATCGACGACATCGGTGGCGCCGAACTCCTTCGCCGCTGCCAGCTTCGATTCGAGCATGTCGACCGCGATGATGCGCGACGCGCCGGCCAGCTTCGCGCCCTGGATGATGTTGAGACCGACACCACCGCAGCCAATGACGGCCACGGTCTGCCCGACCTGGAGCCTCACGGTGTTGGTGACCGCGCCAACGCCGGTCATCACGCTGCAACCAACGAGCGCGGCGGCCTCCATGGGCACCCCATCCGGGACTTTCACGCAGGCCTTCGAACTCACGAGCTGATACTCGGCGAAGGCCGACATGCCGGCGAATTGCACCATCGGTTGGCCGTTGAGCTTGATCCGGCCGATGCGGTTGAGCGACTGGGAGTTCGAGCAAAGGTTCGGCCGCCCGGTGGTGCAGCGGTCACATTCGCCGCAGGATTGCACGAACGCGACGACGACGCGGTCGCCGGGCTTTACGTTGGCCACGCCGGGGCCAACCTTCTCGACGACACCGGCCGACTCGTGTCCGAGCACCACCGGCATCGGGTACATCCACTTGCCTTCCATGAAGTGGAGGTCGGAGTGGCAGACGCCCGTGACGCTCGTCTTGATCAGGACTTCATTGGCCTGGGGTTCATCGACTTCGATGTCTTCGATGACGAGAGGCTGGTTCGGTGCATAGAGCACTGCGGCTTTCATTCGTGGGGCTCCTCCTTCTTGAAGCAGGGCGATTCTTCCGCCCGGTAGGTTAGCTGTCAAACAATCGCAGAAACCTCTCCCCGGCGATGAAACGCGGCAACAGTCGACGCCCGGCCGGGCGGCGGGAGATACTCGGAACATGTCCCAGAGCCTCGTCAACCGCCTCCGCTACAACGCGTGGGCGAACGACCTCCTCTACAGCGCAATGAATTCGGTGGGCGCGCCGGAAGCGTCGTTCCGGGCGTTTCAACACGTGCTGGAGGCCGAGATCACCTGGTCGAACCGAATTCTTGGCCTGGACCGTCCAAACGTCCCCCTCTGGGGCCCCTTTTCAACGGCACAGTGTGAGGAGTGGCTGGTCACGGCCCGCCGCCAGCTGGAAGAGGTCGCCAGCCGGGAAGCGTCGAATGAGTTCGAGCGGATCTTCGCGTACCGGAACTCGACGGGTCGCCAGTTCGAGGACCCGGTGGGGCAGGTGCTGGAGCACATGCTCCTCCATTCCGCCCAGTACCGTGGCGAGGCGGCCGGGCTCAGCAATGCGGCGGGAGCCAGGATGCCGGACCTCGATTACATCATCTGGCTGCGCCTGGGCGAACCCGGCCCGGCGAGCGCAGGTTAGAACGGCAATCGCAACGGACCGGCCCGCACCGTGAACCGCTCGACCTTCTGCGGGTTGAGCTCTGCCCACTGTTCGAACGCGCGGACCACCATGAAGCACATGCCCACCACCGCCGCGCCTGCCACCATATCGAAGAAGTAATGGTTGCCCGTGACCACGATCGACCACCACATGAACGCTGCGAAGGCAACTGCCGCTGCCCGCAGGATCCATGACTTCCAGCACCACCACACGCCCGCCGCCGCCAGCGCAATCCAGCCGAAGTGGTACGACGGAACCGCGGCGTACCAGTTCGATAGCGCCCCGGGCTTGTCTCGCAGTCCCGCGGGGATCGTGTCGACGAATCCGAACCCGGCATAGCCGGCGGTCGAAAGCAACCGCGGCGGGGTAACCGGGAAGACCAGGTAGATCGGCACGGCAACAAAAGCCGAGAGCAGGATGGTGTTGCGGAGCACCCGGTGCTTGCGGGTATCGGCAAGAAAGTACAGGAAGCCCACTGCCACCAGCAGCGGCATGTGCAGGTTCAGGTACGTGAAGTTGGCGATTTCTACCAGGGTCGCGTTGTGGAGGATTGCATCCTGCCAGGTGGGCTCGTGGAACACACCGAGCGATTCTTCGAGCTCGATGATCCGGGTGGCGTTGTCCGTCGCCTCGTTCACCCGGTCCGGGGGGAGACCGCGCAGAAGGAAGTAGACGACGAAAAGCGGGACGAACACCGCCATATCGAGCGTGTAGTACGCCGCGCAGCTTGCCAGGCGCGCCAGCGTTCCCTGCGCGCGGCGCAGGCCACCAGCATGCAACACCGCCATCGCCGTCGCACTCCAGATCGGGGGCGCTGATCCCATCCAACTCTAGCACCACCGGGGGCAAGAGGACCCGGCCGGCGGCGGTTCGAGCGTTGCAAATGCATTGCAGCTTTGTCCCGGCGTAGACTCCCTCCACCACCCCGGAGGTTCACCCACCCATGGATATCAAGGGCGGCGTCACCATCGTCACCGGTTCCGCCACCGGCGTCGGCGCGGCCTGCGCGAGGCTCCTCGCGAGCAAGGGCTGCAACGTCGTCATCAACTACACGAAGAGCGAGGCCGAGGCCCGCCAGACGCAGGCCGAATGCGAGGCGCTTGGCGTTGAGACCCTGCTCTGCCAGGCCGATGTCTCGGTGGATGCGGACTGCCGGCGGATGGCGGCGGCTGCCATCGAGAAATGGGGCCGGATCGACGGCCTCATCAACAATGCCGGCACCACCCAGTTCGTGAACCACGCGAACCTGGAGGGACTGACCGCCGACGACTTCCATCGCATCTACGCGGTCAACGTCATCGGCCCCTACCAGATGACCCGGGCGGTCGTCCCGCAGATGAAGGCGCAGGGCCGCGGGGCGATCGTCAACGTCTCGTCGATTGCCGGGGTGATGGGCGTGGGGAGCTCCATCGCCTACACGGCCTCGAAGGGGGCGCTCAACACGATGACGCTTTCGCTCGCCCGGGTCCTGGGCCCGGAGATCCGGGTCAACACCATTTGCCCGGGCTTCATCCAGGGCCGCTGGCTCCGCGGGGGCATGGGCGATGAGGCGTACGAGGCGGCAAAGGCCGCCCAGGAGCGGACCACACCCCTCCGCAAGGCCGGCACCCCCGAGGACATGGCCCAGGCCGCCGTCTGGTTCATCGAAGGCGCCGACCTGGTGACCGGGGAGATCCTCATCGTCGACGCCGGCTCACACCTCGGTGGCGCCCCCCTCATCGCGCGCTGAGATGCGGATGATGTAGCATCCCGCCCGATGCGGGGTGCGGCATGGTTCGGAGCGACGGCGGTGGCCGTGCTTTGCCTTGCAGCCGCGCGGCCTGGAGGGCGCGCCTCCGCCGAAGCGGCGCTCCTCGACCCCGGCTTCGAGACCCTCGACGCCTGGACGGTGGACGGGGGCGCCGCCGGGCTGGTTGAGAACCCGGGCTCGGGGCTCGCGCTCCGGGTTGCCCTTGGAGCAGGTGATAGCAAGGTATTCCAGGGGGTGGAAGCCCGGCCCGGCGCGCGCTACAGCGCATCCGTTGAGGCGACCGGCGACCCCGGTGTCACCGCCGTGTTGCGCATCGAGTTCCTCGATGAGGGCTGGGCCCCCATCCCGCCTGCGGTCCAGGGAGGTTTCGCCGCGCTTCACCCGGGCACCCAGGTCCTCACGGTCTCCGGGGCCACCGCCCCGCCCGGCGCGGCCGGGCTACGTTTGACCGTCGTGCTCACCGGTTCGCCCGGCCTCACCGCCACGCTCGACAACGCGGCGCTTTCCGAATCCGAGCCCGAGCCAACGCCAACACCGGAGCCAACGTCGACGCCAACGGTGGGGCCACCCACCTCCACCCCGACGCTCGCCCCGTCGCCGACGCCCACGCGGACGGCGACCCCCACTCGCATCCCGACGGCAACGCGGGAGCCGACAGAGACGCGCACGCCTACCCCGACCCGCACCCCAACGCCGCCGAAGGAAGCCACGCCGACCCGCACGCCCACCCTGCCACCCACGTCAACGCCGACGGCGCGGCCCGGCAGCAGCGGCTTCGGCGGCCTCCTCGCCAATGGCGACTTCGAGCAGACTTCCGGTGGCAAGCCCGTCGGCTGGGCGAAGTACGGCGGCGAGATGACCTCCAGCACGAACGCGGCGAGAGGCGCCTACTCCGTCTGCCTCCAGTCCACCACCGATTCGACCAAGTGGCTCCACCAGCTCGTCCCCGTGGTAGGCGGAACGTGGTATGCCGCCTCGGCCAGCGCGCGCGTGGTGGGACCGGGTGCCGCATCGATCAGGGTGAGCTGGTACGCAGCGGCCGACGGCAGCGGCGCGAGCGTGGAGCAGCACGACAGTGCCGAGACCACATCCGCCGCGTGGACCTCGCTCACCACCGGCCCCATCCTGGCGCCGGCAGCGGCCACTTCAGCGCGCGTGCGGCTCATGCTCTGGCCTGCAGGGGATGTGGAGGCGTGCTTCGACGATGCGAGCTTTGTTGGCGTCGCCGCTCCCGCGGCGACCGCGACCCCAACGCCATCCGCGACCTCGACGGGCCGCCCCTCGCCCCCGGTCACGCGCGCGATACCCACCGCCGGGACGCCCGGCGGGCCAGCCCGGGGGGCGCCCGTCCCCGCGAGCCCGGCGGCCCAGGTCGCGAGCCCGTCCCCACCCGGCCCGGCCACGCTCCGCCTCTCAGAAGTGGTTAGCGACCCACCCGAGCCGGGCCGCGACGCGCCCTACGAATGGGTCGAGCTCGTCAACACTGGCGCCGAGCCAATCGATCTTGGCGGTTGGTCCATCGAGGATGGCTCCGAGCGCGATGC